>JBAWZJ010000057.1:0-9784 GCA_037143085.1 Parachlamydiaceae bacterium
TTGATAAAAGTGAAATCCAGTTGGGAGGTTTTGCCGATACTTTTAGAGGGAGCACGAAAGCTGCAACGGAAGTTGTTCCGGAAATTTTATTTGGCATTACAAGTGACTGGTCAATTTATTTTACTTTTCCGTTTGCAGCATCTTGGACTGATCATTGCTACTCATCTACTGGAATGGAAGATTTCTGTGTTCAATTGGAGTATGCTTTTTATAATAAATCAACACTTACATATGTTGATCAAGCGACAATTGTGACAAATATTACCCTCCCGACAGGGTCAGTTCATAAAAAACCTCCTACAGGATTTGGCTCTCCGAGTTTCTTTATAGGAGCAACTTATTATCACACGATGCAGGACTGGTTTTTATTCACATCTCCAGGAGTAGTTTTAACAACTTCGGAGCATGGAACGAAATTTGGAGATCAACTCCTTTATCAGTTTGGTTTTGGAAGAAATTTCCCTAGTCCGGAAGGGTGGGTCTATGCGTGGATGGTTGAGGTGGATGGGCAATATAACAAAAAAAATCGAATTCGAGGGGGCATCGATTCAAATTCGGGGGGTAACCTTATTTATCTTACTCCTTCACTGTGGATGTCAACAAAGGAGCTTATTTTACAATTAGGAATTAGTGTTCCTGTTAATCGCAACTTCTTTGGGCATCAACAAGGTTTTGATTACGCTCTTACCTTTAATCTTACTTGGTCTTTCTATTAAACATCATAGATACTACTCATAGCTCAAAATTTCTCATTTTGAACTATGGGCAGTATATACTGGTTCCAGCTGAAAGTTGGCATTTCTAGAGCGCGAAAATCCCCGCGGATCGAACATTGCAAGTTAGTCTGTATTATATCAATACGAACCAACTTGCAATCTTCGATTCCCGGGGTTTTGGCGCGCTAGAAATGCCAAGTTTTGAACGACATTCTGCATAAAATGTCTAATTGTCTGAGAATAATGTTCGGTGTAGTTTTAAAATTAATTTATAGTAGTTTTTTTAAAAATAGTTTTTTTTGTTGTTTTTTTTCTTTTTAAGTGTATTATATAACTTGTTTTTTTTAAAAATCTATATATATAAGGAAATTATGTCGCCATTACCTAGTATTAATTCATCAGACCTTTTATCCGAAAGAAGATCATCTACACCACCTCTTTCTTCTGAACAAAAAACTCCCTTAGAAGAAACAGTCTCATCCTTTGCCGAAACGTCATGGTCATTATCTTCATTAATCCCTTGGGGAGGAGGAAGTAATTTATCTGGGCGTGTATCGCCTACACGACTGTCTTCTTCTGAAGAGGAAACCCCCTCCTTGAGAGAATCAACTCAGTCTGATAGAGCAACTTCTTCTGAAGAGTCATCTACACCAGGTTTTTTTGGTAGAGACTGGTCGTTGTCTTTCTTCTCATTGACAGCAGCGCTAGGGAATTTGATGCCGGTCTCTTCTGGTGATGTTTCTAGAGCTCCAACGCCTCCTCTTTCTGAAGACCAATTTAATTCTAATTTGGAACTTCTCTCTTCTTTATCATTTGCGTACGAACAAAATCCGGCGACATCGATTAAATCTCTGTTTGGCACGCTTGTTAAAGGTCATGGAATCGTTTGGGCTCTTAGGTACGCTCAAACTGAAATGGGAATTGCTACTCAATTAGATGGAACAGTAAGAACCCTTGATCGAACGATGCAAAAGCTGTTTACAAAAGTGAGAGACAAAGAAAAGGAAATCACAACTTTTATGGATGATAAAGGTTTAGATTTGTCTCAACCTGAAAAAGAAGCGTTGCTTAGAATAGCATTTGATTTAACTAAAGATATAGTACAGGTTTTACAAGTCTCTGAGGGACTAGTATTGATGTTGGAGAGTTATGAGGAGCGTTATAAAGAAGAGCCGAAACATGCGGGGCTCCAAGAGTTCAGAATGTTGAATAAACTCATAGATAACGATGTAGAGTGCTTGTTAGCTGAGTATAAACAAGTGGAAAAAGGGGTAATGTCTGTCCTTGGAATGGAGTCTTCATTATTAACGCGAAGCTTAGTTCCAGGCAATCCTTCGAGTGATTTGGAAGCATATTGTAATAGGTATTGTGTTGACGTAAGCACTACAATAGCAGAAGAGAAAATTGCTAAAGGTAAACTTTTAATACAAAGAATTTTGACGTCTGACGAACCAATTAGCCCATCTGAGAATCCTCTTGAATCCCAGGAAGAATTGGCATTTCTAACCTGGTTTCTTATGTCTTGTGCTATGCGTAAAGAACAAGCTTATGATGAAGGGGCATTTGCTATAGAAGATCAGAACGAACGGTTGTATCAATTTCTTTTAAGCTCTCCCGGGCATGCTGCTGGTGAGCGAGCATCAAGCCATTATGTAGGACGTTGTGAACCTTACGTTTCTGTGACAGCAAGTTTATTTAAAGCTTCAAAACAGTATGGTGTTGACGTTCTAGAAGCTAACATGCCTGCTGGTAAGAGAACAATCTTGTTTGGTATGGTTGATAATTTTCCGATGTTGGAAGGGATTCCGAAAAAAGTTCTTTTCTTCAAGCCTGAAAATTTCAGCCCCTTTTTGACAACCGGAATGGGGTACGACGCTCTTATGCATGGCTATGAGTTTACAATGGCTCAATATACAAAGCAATTCGATCCGAAAGGGGACGATTTACCAGAGTATAGAAAAGAACGCGTTCCATCAGAACTCTTAGAGAGATTTAATAAGATTTTAGTTTTTCTTGGAAAGTGTATTGAAGATAGAGAGGGTGATTGGGCTCTTCTTCAAACTATTGATTCTGAATCAAACGGGAAAAGTATCAAAGATTTTCAAAAACAAGCTAAGCTGTGGGGGATACAATATATGTATTCTTTTATAAGTAAAGTCTCGAAGTTAGATTGGTTGACCATTAACGAAAAATTGGCGTTCCACGCTGTCGCAACTCCATGCATGGAGACGATGGAAATCTATGATCATCCAGAAAGACGTACAGGAAGAGAAGTTTATCTTAAAGAAGAGGATTTGTTGGGAGAATAACCTCGCTCAAAATGAGAAATTTTGGCTAGCTTGAAAGCTCCCGCGATTTTTCAATCCCGGGGGTTTTCGCGCAGCTAGAAATGCCAAGTTTTGAACGACGTTCGGTACATAGCAAAAAAATGAAAGCTCAAGAGAAACGCTGTGCTAGATAGATAATATTCGAATCGTGTAGAATGCTTGATGTGATTTACCACTAACAGGAGGTGACGCATGAACAGCATTCACACACAAATGGAAGAGGGTATTCAAACTCGGCAACACCGGTTATCCAGTCTTCTGAAATCTATCCAAAGCAAAATCATCGGTCAACATATTCTCATCGAGCATATGCTCGTTTGCCTTCTCGCTGACGGTCATGTCCTAATCGAAGGGATGCCTGGTCTTGCGAAAACGCGTTCAGCAAAAGCTATCGCCGATGGAATTGATGGAGCTTTCCACCGGATCCAATTTACTCCAGATCTTTTGCCTTCAGATCTCATTGGTACTGAAATTTATGTTCATGAGAAAAGCAACTTTATTTTCCGGCAAGGGCCTCTTTTTAACAATATCTTGCTTGCTGATGAAATCAATAGGGCCCCAGCAAAGGTTCAGTCGGCTCTCTTAGAAGCAATGGAAGAGAAACAGGTCACTGTGGGGCACAAGAGCTATCCACTGCCAGAGCTCTATATGGTTATTGCAACGCAGAATCCAATCGAACAAGAGGGGACCTACAACCTGCCAGAGGCGCAACTTGATAGATTCATGATGCACCTTGAAGTTGATTATCCAACGCCTCATGAGGAACTGTTGATTCTTGCTTTAGATGAGAAAAGACAACATAACACAGGTTCTTCTGCTGGTCTGGTGACGACAAAGGAAGAGGTCCTTCTTGCACGCAAAGCTGTGTCCGAAATCTTCATTTCAGAGAGTCTAAAAAAATATGTGGTTTCTCTGACAACAGCGACAAGATCGCCTGAGAAATACGATCAAGACCTCGGAAAATGGATCGAACATGGTGTGTCACCTCGAGCAACGATCGCGATGATCCGCTGCGCTAAGGCTCTAGCCTGGCTGAGAGGGGATGAGTTTGTGACGCCACAACATATCCATAGCATCGTTCCACCAATTCTAAGACATAGGATTGTACCCTCATTCATTTCTGAAGCCGATGGTGTTTCCCGCAATGATATTGTGAGGAAATTATTGGAAGTTGTCGCTGTTCCTTGAGGTACATATGCTTTATCCTGAATTAAATGATTTAATGGCTTTGAAAGATAGGAAGGTAGGGTTAACACATCCTTCCCGTCGATTGGTTAAATCCATTGCTGCGGGAAATTACCATTCTCCTTTTAGAGGCCAGGGCCTTGAGTTCGATTCTGTTAGGGAATATGTTCCGGGAGATGATATCCGGAGTATTGACTGGCGCGTGACAGCTAGAACAGGATCGCCTCATGTAAAGCTATTTAGAGCTGATCGTGAGCGTTATATTACGATTTGTGTCGATATGAATGCCCCTATGCGTTTTGGTACAAGAAATACGTTTAAATCCGTTCAGGCAGCGCGTGTGGCTGCGCTTTTAGGGTGGCGGGCGATTGCCTGTCAAGATCGCGTCAGCGCTTGTCTCTTTGGTGATGTTCCAGCAGGCATTCAGTTGTTGCCCCCTAAACGTTCTCGTAGGTCGTTTTGTGCGATGCTTAAGATTCTCTCAGAACCTCCGAAGGAGCAGCATCAAGTTCTCTTAGATGGTGTTTTACAACAGATTTATGCAACGACTCACACAGGATCTCTTGTTTATATCATCAGTGACTTCATGAACATAGACAATAATTTCCAAGATGTGTGGCTTGGACGTCTTTGCAAAAAATGTGATGTTGTTTTTATAGCGGTAAATGATCGGGCAGATAAAGCGATCGCTCCGATAGGTGTGATCGGATGTGGCGGCAGTGAGAGACAAAAAACTTATATCAATACCGATAGTATTGCTGGAAGACGAGCTTATGAAGCTCTGTGGAAGCAAAATCGCCAAAAACTATATGAAATTACATCAAAATTAAAAATTCCAGTGATAGAATTGACGACAGAGTCAGATATCTATAGAGAGATAATTTTGGGCCTGAAAAAAGGGTTTAGAAAATGAATTCTCTGTTAGAACAATTGCATGATATAGAGGGGCTTGACCCTATCAGCATGTGGCCTCTAGCCTCTGGTTGGTGGATATTGATCTCTTGTGGAACCGTTATTGCATTATCGATGGGCATAGCTATCTTCTATTACCTTGCATTTAGACGGAGCTGGAGGAATGATACTTTGCAGAAGCTAGCTGCGTTAGAAGAAAATCTATCCGAGGATACTTCTAGAGATTCTGTTATTCTCCTTTCAGAGTATGTCCGACGGATCGCTTTGCGGCGCTATTCTCGGAAAGAGTGTGCTGGACTTGTGGGTAATGCTTGGCTACAATGGCTTACAAAACGTGATCCAAAAAAATTTGATTGGGAAAAAAATGGTGTTTTACTCATTGAAATTCCTTATGCTCCTTCTCATCTGAATATCCTAAGCCTATCCGATGTAAAACAATTAATTACTGCTGTTAGGGAGTGGATCTGACAAATGTTTCATTTTTATTTTCCTTGGTATGCAATTCTTTTACCGTTACCTTTTCTGATTAGAAGATTTATTCCTTCAAGTAAGAAAAATAAAGGGACAGAAAACATTCCGGAACTTCATTTTCCTTCTTTCAATAGATTAAAAAGTGCTTTTTCCTCGTCTCCATCATTTGAAAAAAGGTCAAATATTCCCTTTGTTATTTTATTTTCTCTTTCATGGCTTTTTTTGGTCCTGGCCTTAATGCAACCAGAAAAAGTGGATCAGTTTTCTCATACAAAACACAAAGGGTATGATCTGATGTTGGCGGTAGACACCTCTGCGTCGATGCAGGCTGTCGATTTTTCGACTCACTCTAAAATCATCAGCCGCCTTGATGCAACCAAAGATGTTGTCGGGAAGTTTGTCCTTGGTAGGCAGGGGGATAGGGTCGGTCTGATCACGTTTGGCGAACATGCCTATTTGCACGTTCCTCTTACCCTTGATACACTTTCAGTCAGTCGGATGCTCAATGACATTGTCTCTGGGATGGCTGGAAACGCAACGGCTATCGGCGATGCGATCGGTCTTAGCGTCAGAACACTAAGGGAGCGTCCTGAGGGATCTCGCATCCTCGTTCTGCTAACGGATGGAGAAGATAATGCCAGCAGCATCCCGCCGCTAGAAGCTGCAAAGCTTGCTAAACAGTATGGAATCCGTGTGTACACGATCGGCGTTGGTAAAAATGGCTTGGCACCCTTCCCAATGGCAGGCGGAGGGTATGGAATGGTAAAGATATCAATTGATGAACGATTGCTCCAAGAAATAGCCGCTATGACGGGAGGACAATATTTTCCGGCGACAGACAAAAATGCTTTGGAGTCTATTTATGCAAAAATCGATGCTTTAGAAAAAACAGAATCTAATGAAACGATATTTCTGATTCGAGAGCCTCTCTATTACTATCCTCTGGGATTTGCCATGATATTCTTACTGCTACTATCTCTCTATCAGATCACTTCGAAGAGGGGGTTTAATGGATCTTAGTCAACTGCATTTTGCTCATCCGCTTCTGTTGTGGTCAGGGATCATGATTCCTTTAGTGGGGATTATCTTCTTTCTTTTTTACCAAAAGAAAAATTCTTTTCAACAGCTAGAAAAATTTATCGATAGTCATCTTCTTCCTTATCTATTGGTAAATCATGATGATGAAAAGAGTGCTCGCTGGAAGAGGTTGCTGCTTTGGTCTGTTGTATGGTTGGTCCTTACATTTGCGCTTGCGGGGCCTCGATGGAGCTTCCGAGAGACAGAGACGTTTTCGGTAGATCAAAGTCTGGTAATCCTCCTCGATCTATCTGAATCGATGAATACGACAGATGTCAAACCTTCAAGGCTTACTCGTGCAAAGCAGAAGATTGAAGATCTTCTAAACCTATCAAAAAGCGTTAAAATCGGACTGGTTGCTTTTGCTGCGGATGCTCATATGATGACGCCGCTGACGGAGGACAAAGAAACGATACGGCATCTGTTGCCTTCTCTAGACACCAATCTGGTGTATGTGCAAGGAAGTCGATTAACTCCAGCCTTCAATATGGCAGCGACGATGTTGGATGCTGAACCGGGAAGTAATAAAGCTATTTTAGTCATCAGTGATGGGGGCTTTGAAGATGGTAGCGCGATTGTGACGGCGAAAAAACTGGCTGAAAAGGGTGTTGTCATTCATGCTATGGGGGTTGGAACGGTTGAGGGGGCGTTTTTAAATAACACAAAAAAGATGTCAAGGCTGGAGAAGGATCGTCTTAGTGAAATCAGTAAAATTGGAAATGGCCGATACTTTGAAGCTCGCTATGCCGATCATGACGAGGTCATTATCCTCAACGAACTTGCAACACGTGCTGAAGCTCAGATGAATAGCGGCAAAAAAAATCAGTTCTGGGATGAGTATTTCTACTTGTTGATTATCCCTGTATTGCCAATTCTTTTGTTGTGGTTCAGACGGGGAAGTGTCTTTGCTCTCATCATCATAGCTTTTTTTCCACTGGTTAGACTCGAGGCTGTTTCTTTTAAAAATAACGAGGAAATAGGGAAGGAAACGTTTGATTCGGGAAATTATGAGGCTGCAGCAAATGATTTTCAGGATCCCTATAGAAAAGGTGTTGCTTACTATCGAGCAAATGATTTTGCTGAAGCGGAAAAGATGTTTCGACACTCTTCCCGCCCCGAAGTTGCTTCAAGTGCGGCATATAACCTAGGAAACTGTCTCGTACAACAACAGAAATTAAAGGATGCTATTACTGTTTACGAAGATCTCTTGAAGCAATGGCCTGATCACACAAAAGCTAAAGAAAATCTAGAAATTGTCAAAAAGATGTTAGAGGAACAAAAGGAAAACTCATCTAAATCTGACGACTCAAATCAGCAAGAAAATCAAGAAGATTCGGATAAAGAAAAAGGGGATTCAAATAATAGCGAGGAGACTGATTCCAACGGAGAGAAAGGGGAGGGAGATAAGGAAGACCGAAACGACTCTAGTGGAAAACAAGACCAATCGGAAAATGAAGGTCAAACCGATTCCGATGAACAACAGAGTGAATCCGATAAAGAAAATAATGATGAAGAACAGCAGTCACCTCAAGAGCAGGAAAATCATGAGGAGCTTCCTCAGGAACAACCTTCTCAGGGACAGAAATCTCAAGAAGATCAAGATGCTGATCTATGGTTAAATCGAATCTCAAACGACCCAAAGAATTTTTTGAAAAACAAGTTTTATATCGAATCAAAAAATAACGGAACAAAAGAGGGGATTGACCCATGGTAAAACGAGTCTGTTTTTTATTTTTTCTTTTACCTCACCTCATTTTTTCAGGTGAATTTATCGCTTCGGTTAACAAAAATCAAGTCAATGTGGGTGACAGTTTCACGCTTAATTTAACACTTAAAGATACTTCCGCTAAGGGCTCTCCCGTAATAGATGGATTACAGCATTCGTTTTCAATTCATTCTCAACAACAAATGTTCAATACCGTCATGTCTAATGGACGAGTCTCTTCTAGTACCACATGGAAATTGGTTCTTATTCCTCAAAAAGAAGGGGATTTTGTGATCCCTTCAATAAGTATCCAAACGTCAGAAGGTTCCCTATCGAGTGATCCTATTGCAATCTTGGTTGTCAAGGGAGGAGCTGCATCTGAATCGTCTGATGCCAGTGATCTCATTCTCACTACTGATGTTAGCAACGTTCAACCCTATAAAAATGAACCGTTCATTTACACGGTTAGAATCATTTCAAAAAGTGATTTGGCCGACATTAAAATGCAGAAAATTTCTTTAGATAACGCTATTATTGATATGTATGGCGAACCGAAGGTTTATAAAAAGGTGGTCGACGGGATAAATATGACTATCATTGAGTTTCATTATCTGATCACGTCCTTAAATATAGGCACCTTAAAAATCCCTTCGGTAACGGTTCAGGGGGTAGTTCCAACAAAAAGAAAAATTCTCGGAAATTCGTTTTTTGATGATGATTTCGATCCTTTCTCCATCATGCAAGGGTTCGCTCAATTAAAGCCTTTTGCGTTAACAACAGAAGAGGTTATTTTACATGTTCAACCACCGATTGCAGGGGTTGATCCCTGGTTACCGGCAAAATCGTTGAAAATTGAAGAGATATGGGATGGATCGCAACACCTAAAAGAGGGAGAACCTTTTACTCGTGGTCTCAAAATTATTGCTGAGGGAGCTCGGTCAACCCAGCTGCCTAGTTTAAATGACCTTCAAGTTAGTGATCACTCTTTTAAAATTTATGCTGATAAACCAGAGCTTGGAGATGAAGGGAAGAATGATGAAATTCAAAGTTACCGAAAAGAGGAGTACACCTTTATCCCTCAAAAATCGGGCGAACTAACGTTACCGGAGATTTCTGTTGTTTGGTGGGATGTCACAAAAAAGGAAAAAGCGATCACCAAAATACCTGCTAGAACGCTGCATGTTTTACCGGCAAGCGGAAGCGTATCCTTGAATGAAGAAATAGCTGAGGCTGAAATCACTCCTAAAGCTCCGGAAATACCTTCTAATGATCTTCAGATAACCCCTTTAACCTATGTTCTTATAGGAACACTCTCAATTATTCTTTTTTTCGTTATTTTTTGGGGGGTGACTCTTCAAAGAAAAATTATTAAATTGAATTTAAAGAAAAAT
>JBAWZJ010000058.1:0-9779 GCA_037143085.1 Parachlamydiaceae bacterium
GCAATATGGAGATAGAAGATACATATACAATATTTATTGCGATTAGGTCAGTGATTAGCAATAAAAGGACAAAATAAAACTTATACTTTAACTTCAATTTTCTTGTATATAAACTCTTCAAAAAACACTCCTAAATTCCCGAACCTATCTGTCATCAAATTATCATGAAAGTAACAGTAATCTTTAATAGCCTTCTTTATCAAATTACCCGTCGTATTTGCTAACAAGAAATCTTTTTTTAGTCCTCTAAAAACATCGCCTTTCAATTTAGAGTTCGTTAAACAATTCATATCTTCCTGGAGAAAACTTTGAATTTTCTCTATATCTATTACCCCTGCATATCGTTCTAATCTATCCCTCACACTTGGATATCGATTAATATTTTTCTCAAGGCTATATCTAAATGTACTTATAATTTTTTGATCTATCTCTTGAAATAATTTTAAGGACTCTCTCGATAGTATATCCCTGGGCATAGATAACAAATATTCTTTCCTAATCGTCTTAAACTCCAAAAGAAAGAATTCCCCCATAACCATTGCAAGATCGTAACAATCGGTTATAGGATAAATTGCAGTTTTAAAATCTCCTAATGGAAATCTAGTCGGATAAATAGGCAATGTCGTTTCTATTTTTTTCAACAGCTTCTGTTCTGGTTGGAATTCCAATCGGATTTGATCAAATGACAAGTTGCCTTGAATATATCCCAGTGGGTGTAAAAATCCTAAATCCTTCGCCAAAGACATTAAAAACTCAACTTTCCCTTCAACCTCTGTAACAATTTCTCCTTCGAAACAAATTTTTCTGTTTTTAAAAATTTCAACATCAAGAGACAACGACTTTAAACTTGTCATTCTATCATGGATTTCCTTCGAAGACAAACAGCCTCCGACCCGCTCAAGTTGCCTAATCGCAAATCTCCTTATGGTCGGATTCTGATCAAACAACCCAAGCGATAACGGATGAAGGAATTCTCCATCAGAAAATACCTTAATCATCCTTGCTATATTTTCTTTATCTCTTAGCACCCGAAGAATAATTTTTGCCGACTCCACTGCAACAATTAAGTTTAGTTTAATTTCGGACAATGCAGCGATATCTCTGCCTGATAGATTAGCACTTTTCCACTCCGAGTCTAAGAGATGCTCCATTTCTTCAACATTTTTGCACGTTTGAAAAAGATGTTGCCATTCAGGATATTTTATCAGGCTTGCTTCGATTTTTTTCATCACTACTTCATGGAAATCAAAAGATTGAAAATCAGAAACATCAAAGAGTAATTTTCCAACTACTTTAACAAATGCCTCACGATTTTCTAGACAATTCGGCAACCAATTTTCTGACAATCCCAGAAAATGGTTCCCCAAATAAACCGCTCTAGAAATGTTTAGCAAATGACCTCCACAGGCAGTTCCATCCATTCCACAAACCAACTCAATATTTTTGGGTGTTATTTCATCATAAACATACCCCAAATCATGAAGAGAACTTATTTCTGCAATAACTCCTTCCAAAACTTGCAATATCTCACAACGCTCTAATTCAATTTTTTGAGCCCCTTGCGAAATAAAATCTTCTAAAAGATCAACATGCATTCCCTCGGCTAATAACATATCTTCTTGATGCGATAAGCTCGTTAATATCCGCTCAACCCCTTGAAATTGTTCGCACATATCATCTATAGTCAAACAATTCCACCCGCTGATCAATCTATCAAATAGTTTTTTTTGATCCTCCGTTGCTCCATAAATTACGCTCGACAACTTTCCACCAGCATTGTGAACATAACCTTTAAGACAACAGTTGTCTAACCTCACCTTTTCAAAAATATTAATTGCCATATGCATTACTAAAAGCTTTTTCTTAGCGGAGATCAACGACAATTTTTCATTAACGTTCGCCTTGTCAAAAGCTTCATCGAATAGTCTATCAATAGCATTAACAGTCAAACAGCTTTGGAAAACCGAATTTAAAAAATCATCCTTTTTCTTAAATTCATCAACAATAATTCCTTCAAAAACCTCCCAAGTCCAATTGAAGTACATAATCATGCCACAGAATATCCAAGAATTATTTTCTGAAAAAACGCTAAAAGCATCTTCAAAATGAGGTATGAACTTTTCTCCAATTAACAGTGCAAAAGCAGTCCAATCATCAAAGGGAAGTTGTTTGTTATAATCCCTGAGAGAGGATCGATAACGTTGTGTGCATATTTGATGATGTTCCCCTATACGCCCCATTCCATCCCAATCGCCTAAAACAATTTCAAGACCACTTTTTGAATTTGTTGAGGATGTATCTAAAAAAACATTTTCTTGTTTAAAATCTCCATGAACATATCCCTTGTCAGACAGGTATTTCAAACACATTCCCAAGCGGAATAATAAATCGACAAGATCAACACAACGATCTTCATAATTGAGATATTCGGAGGTTTCTTTCAAATCCCCCCTCTCGTATAGAGGCTGTATCGTTTCCATGCCTGAATCGTCATTAAGAGGACTCAAAAGTTGTGGTCTGGCAGCAATCGCATCATGATGACCGTAAGAATCTATCATTGCATCAAACTTCATGAGAGATAATCTCAAGGTTGCTTCATAAACTTTATTGATACACCCAATAACAGAAGGTTTGTAAAGACAACCTTTTCGATTGTTATTGAGAGAAAAAGAGAGACAGTGAGCTTTAACAACTGTTTTCACAGTTCCTTGTGACAACAAGGTATCTGGAAAAATGATTTCTAATTTATCTTCTTTCCGCTGAAGCGCATACTCTATTTTATTTTCCTTATTGATTTGAAAAACAGATTTTACCCTTGTCCCGAACATCGTTTTTTCAGTGTTTATTTCACTACAGACTTGAAAACAAATTTTTTTTTAAAATTTCTTTTGGGATACTTTTTAGCGGGTTATTTTTAGAAAATTCGACCATCAGTTCAGATGGATAAAAAGTTCTTTTTTTTAACTGATAATAACGAAATGCTTTCTGAATTTTTTGGGCTGCAATTTCAGTAACACATTCACACCTTGCCTGATTAACGATTTTTTCAACCAAAGCAACGATTTTATTACTTGGAACGGACGTATCTGAACGGTCCTGCACAACAGAAAAAACATCTATTTCCTTTACTAAAGAATAAGCTTCGGTATAACTCATGCTAATCCCTTGCAAATTTTATTTTAAGACCTCTTAATTTTTTAACTATATTTTTCATTTCCCCCCTTTGCTCTACTGTTTCTTGGATAATTTCCATAGCAGTTTTTGCAAAAAGCCAATGTTTCCTTATATTTTTTAATGCACATATTTCAACCATTGTGATCGGATTAGCATCTATACCTTCAATTAACATTGAATCTATAACGTCTATTCGATCTTCTATTAGATATTTCATTAAAGGTTCTTCCAAACGAGGAAACAGGTCTATTTGCACTCTAACGCTTTTTCTTAATGTACTCACAAGATAACGATTAAGCGAAGATAGCTCTTGAACATCCTGATCGTCAAATCCTTCTAAATAGGTATGCCCAAGAATCATTGAAAATGCATGGCAATTAGAAACGAATGATAACCCTCCAATATTAGTCTCAACCTGATCATCTGTCAAAACCGCGCCAATATCAAAAATATCAGACAACTTCCCATCGCCAATCTCCAAGGGAGCGCCCCCCTCCGAATAAGGATTTTTATCTAACGGCTGCAATAAAGCAATTGTTCTTTCACTACACTCTAAATGACTTTTAAAACCGTTTTTTCCAGAAACAACTCCAATGGCCTCCGGAGAAATCTTGTACACAAATCCAATCGAGTGGAGCCTCTCCAACACTTCTGAAGCATCGATTAAAACGTCTAATTTTTCTTCCTTTGTCAATTTTCTTAGCTTTCCTTCAAGCATAATCAGAGGATTTTGAAATGTTCCGACAATCTCTTTTTCAGATGCTTTATGCTGCAATAGCCAAGCCAAACTATCAATCTGTTTGCACATCTCTTCTGTCGACAAACATCCAACATCTCCTTCAAGCGTCTGTAAAGCAATATTGCGCATATAATCATCATCTCCAAAGAGCCAAGTTACCAAATGATATTCCCTAGTATAAGGATCCAATGGGGAAACTACCTGATTTTGATACAGTTCTTGATAGTATTTCAGCTTTGCTTCTACCCTTCGTTTATCTTCTTCTAAACGGAAAACAAGTTTGTTTATCACATGTAAATATCGATCATCACTAATGGTTGACAACACTTCTTTTAGTATGACAGCTAACTGGTAACGATCGTTTGATGGAGAAACGGATAAATCATTACCCCTTGGAAAGATTACTTCACGCATATTTGTAGGGTCAGATAAAATTACACACCGACTCGGATTCGCTGCAACTAATTTAATATTTTCAAGAACAAGAGATCCATAAACATAACCTGTAACATGGAAAGCATTCATAACTTTCGCCACATCACACATCACGGAAAGTTTTTCTTCATCCGAAAAAGAAGAAAGGGAAAGTAAACGATCTTTCAGAGAAGAGGATAAATATTTTTTTTGATTCTCCAGATTTTCTAAAATCACCTTTAACCCTTCGAGTCCCTTATGAATCTGATCGACTGTCAGAGAAATACAATTGTATTCAATATTTTGAGAATAAAGATTAAAATCAGTGTTGGGATCTATCACAAAATCATCATCGACGCCTAAATGATTTTCTAGAAAATGTAAAATATTTACGTTATCTATTTTTAATTTCCTTAACAAATTCGCTGCAAATAGAATAACAATCAAATCTTTTTTTATCTCTATAGAATCTTCAAATGTGAAAATCTTACCAGAAACGAGAGAGTTCAAAGAAGCACTCAATTCTTTAACCGTTTTACAGCGATTGTGAGCTATTCTTTTCTGTTTCCATGTCACTTGGTTAAGAGCGGAAATGACTTCTTTTTCAAAGTCAAAGGGAAATTTAGAGAAAAAAGCATGAACTTTATTCTCTTTTGGTTGATGATAAGCTGCAGAAAAATTTGCAAGAAAACATTCTCCGACCATCAAAGCTAAAGCATTGCAATCATCAAAAGGAAAAAACCTTTTAAGCTTCTGAATCATGACTGATGTATAACTATAGGTATACACGCTTAATGGACTTCCAATAGGAATTAAACCGTCAAAATCCGCCAGAAAACCATTTATTTCATTTTTACCATTGGCTTCAAGAAATACATTTGTAAGTTTTCCATCCCCATGTACTAATTTGTTTTCACGAAGAATATTGAACCCTCGTCCTATTTGAGACAGAACTGTTAGTTTATTTTTTATTGAAAAATCAAGAGACTTCACACCATCTTTAACAACAATAGGAACGCGCCCTGATTTAACAGCTAAAAAAAGATTTTCTCCAGAATATCGATGTTGAAGATTAGCTCTTTTATTCAACTTTGTCGGCGTATAGGAAAACCCAGAAAAATGCCCTCCTAAACCTCGGATACGTTTGTTATTAAGAAAATATCTATCTAAACGTCTTTGTTGACAAGTATCAAGAAAAGAAGCAATGATACTTGACTCATAAGTTACTTTCTTAACCAGGTCTCGCCTTAATGAAAATTCTAACGTGTGAGCTGTTTTTATTATTTTTTGACTCGTTCGACAAAGCTCCTTTTCAAGGATAACAACCTCCACTACATCACCAAAATCACCCTTATTGATCAACCTAACAAATCCTGTATTAACCTTCTTTTCATTCTTGAAAATTTTGAAATGGGATATGTCTGCAATATTCCCCTTATTTAATAACATGCTAATGACTAAATCATTGATTGTTTTAGATAATGATAAAGCAAAATATTCTCTATCTCTTAACAGAATTACAGATGAAGGCAAAAGATCAAAACCTCTCAGCAAATCTTCACAGCTCAAACTTTTAGCGTTTTTCCACAAATCTCTTATGTTGTTAAACTTAAAAACGGTGGTTAAAGGCTCGAGTGCTACTTTAACGCTTTTTCCAAAAATTTGACTATTGAACATAGGCGCTTTTGAGGTCTGACTGAAACCCGAATCGACTGGAATCCCTGCAACTGAATTTTGCCTGGATCTTTTTGCAAGGAACCCAGCCCCTTGTTCGATATTAAAACTCATGAAACACCTAACAGTTATTTTTTATAAATTAAAAGCATAAATAACAACAAATTTGATTTCAACAAAAGCATAAAAAAAACATTATTAACTATATACCAACATCGTTCAAAATTTGGCATTTCTAGCTGTGCGAAAATCCCCACAGATCGGATATCGTCAGAACTTTGTTTGTCCACTAAATTTAATTGTTGTATTTTTCCTGCTTGCAAAAAATAAAAGTATGGGAATAATCAAATTAAACCTTAACACAAGGAGTTGGGTATGAAAATTGTAGATATCATCGCAGCTATTTTACTAGTAATCGGCGGCCTAAACTGGGGATTTGTAGGCTTATTCGAGTTCAACCTAGTCTCTTTTATATTTGGTCACATGCCTCTCTTAATAAGATTGATTTACATTCTCGTAGGCTTGGCAGCTATTTACCAAATCGTTCAGTGGAAAGCAATTCAACACCGCTGGCGCTAATTTGTACATATAGAAATGGCAGCTTGACTGCCATTTCTATTTCTTTGATTCTTCCACGATGTCTAGAGTATTAAACGGATAGACAGTTCCAGCAGCTCGCTGGAGTTGATTCCAATATCCTCGATCAAACCAACCAACACTTCCATTCCAAAAATAATAAAAAGCGACCAGACCCCATAAGGGCCAAAAAAGATAGTTAAATTTAAGCCAGCGGGGAATAGGCGCATCTTTAGAGGCTATTCCTTCATCCCCATACTCTTCCACTTCGGGATGCCCTAAATTTTTGTTTTTTTCATCATTAGGATCCATCAACATCCTCCTCATGCATCATCTGTATCTTAGCCTCTTCACTCCAATCCAATGCACCTTTTCTCCAAAAATAAAAAAATCCCAGTAAAGCACTACCTGTAAAAGCAAAAATCATCCCGTAGTGAAAAATGCCTCCATAAATACCGCTCCAATCACGTTCATCTGCAAGGGCGGTTCCAAAAATAACAAACAATTGATAACTCATTTTGGCAATGTATACTCGCCTTCAATAATTTCTTTTGTGCGGATTGGATCCTTTCCAAGCCACCAAGCCTGTGTCGGCGGCGTAATCCTGGTGCCTTCCGTCATCCAGTATTGGTAAATAGCTTCAAATTTATAATTTGGAATGCCAATCGTATGTTTTGACGTTCCACGTGGATCGTCATCAAAGAAATGCCGGAAAGCAGGCATGATCGACCCTTCACTTGCTGTTTTTGGAGACCAAAAATGCCCTTTATGCCAATCTCTACTTGGTCGTTTGATTCCAACACGAGAGATATCAGGACCAATACGACGAGTTCCGGGAAATGTGATTTTTTGATAGATGTATTCATTTGCGGAAGAAGGGGGGGCCGGGTAAGAATCAGAACCATTCAAGACAACATCCTGAACGAGCGTCCTTGTTTGGTCGGTATGACAATACCAACACCCTTCAATCGCATAGATATGTTCTCCTGTAGCAATCAACTCCGCCCGGGAGTGAAAACCGATTCCATTTTTTTCAAACTCCTCGAAAGACTTAACCGCAGTCCCCTTTGGATCATATTGCCATATACTTTGATTGTTAAATACATAGTGGGAAATTCGGTATTCCTTCGGATTATTAACATAAATCACGCCAGAGCCTTGATGATAGGGATGCCTCGACGTTTCATCAAGAATCTGAAAATTTTGATCTACCCAATTTTCTATCAGACCATCGGAAGCAGCTGCAGCAAAAGCCTCTTTTCCACCAGGAGCAAAAAGCTCGACAACATCAAAATTAGGCTTAAGCAAACCCTCCTCTTTCCATTTTGGATGTTCCTTTTCCCAAGCAGCTTGCATATCTGCGCTTAATTTTTCAGCTACCGCAACAGCATCAAACTCTGCCGTTTTTTCCGGCTTTCGCAGTAATAGTAAATCGGACGTAAGCTTCAGTGTCTTATCCTGCTGACTCGTCACATACTTCTTAAGGTGATCCGAAGCGACAATCTTAACCGTTTCACTCTCGCGAAACGCCAAAAGAGTATAATTTTCTTTAAGGTGGTAGATAGCCTGCAGTGTAGGACTTCCTGATGAAGAGGTGCTGATATAAAAATTAGGATCCGATACTTCATACATTTGCACTTGATATGAACTGCTCGGAGATGTCCATGTTGGGTCAACATAGCGAGGCGCCCAAAGAGTCACAAATACTGCAGTAGAGAAAAGAAGGATAATCCCTATAACTGTAAAGATCGCTGATTTATCCAAATGATGAATAAAGCCACGCGCTGAATGTGGTTCTTGTGGTGCTGTCATGATAAAGCCTTAACTCCTGCGCCGACACGCTGCACCTCAGGCACAGGATTCAGTACAATCGTGTTAAAGATATTGATAATGAATAACACATTCGCAAATAAAATCGTTGCCCCTCCAATTCCTCGAAGAATCCAGAAAGGACGCATATCCGCAATCGTTTCCAAAAATGGTAGCACTGTAAGGTTATTGTGGAACTCAGCATAACTTGTTCCGTTCGCCCATGTAGCCCATTCCATCCCTTGCCAAAATCCTCCTATCCAGAGGGCCAGAAGAAAAGGGATGCTTCCGAGCATATTCAAACTAAAATGCCAATCAGCCAAACGTTTCGACCACAAAGGTTTGTTCGTAATCACAGGTATTGCTTGATAGATCCCCGCGATAGCAAAAAATGTAAATGTTGCATACAAAGAAACATGTGAATGGCCTATAACCCAATCAGTTTTTGATGTGATCTCATTCACATTCCGTAGCGCCATTAACGGCCCCTGAACACATGTCAATAAGTAAAAAATATTCCCCATCATCAAAAAACGAATCGGCGCACTCTGTGAATATTGAGCCCACTGATCCTTCAATGTCGCAAATAAATTGGTTACAACAGTCCATACAGGAATGAAGAGCCACATTGAAAAAATCACTGCAGTCGTCTGCAACCACTGAGACATTGGTCCGTGCATAATATGATGAGCTCCTATCCATGCATAAACGAAAGCTATAGACCAAAACCCAACCATTGAAAGTCGGTGGCTGTATATCGGTGTATTCGACAGCTTAGGAAGAAAATAATATGCAGTAGCCAATCCCATCGGAGTAAACACCAATCCTACAAGATTGTGTACATAGAAAAAGCTCACATTAACACGAGAAATCCCTTCCGGAACAAAGTTAATCCCAAAGCTTCCAACAACAAGCGTAAATGTTGTCCAAATCATTGTGCCCATGGCATACCATAGGGAAACATACATCTTCTCATATTTCCTTGTCGCTATCGTCATAAATAGATTAATGACGACAAGCAGCCAAGCAAGCGTTGTCATAGCCTTCGTCGGCAACCACCCAATAAAGTTTGGCAACTCAGCATACTCCCACCCATAATTCGTCCCCCAAGGGTATGAGAAGACACCCAAAATAAGCGAGCTCCACCACAATCCACATGAAACATACGCCAGACGAGGACTCCAAATAGAGACGCCGCAAAGACGAGGAATAAAATAATAGAAAAGCCCAACGTTTGCTGAAAGCAGCCACAACAGAGTAACCGTCCCCACATGTACCGGACGCACCCTTCCAAAATGGACATATTCCCCGGAAAAATAGTCGGGGAACACAAAAGTATTAAATGCCAGATAGACACCCACAGACATCCCCAGCACCATAAAAAGGAGAGCGG
>JBAWZJ010000059.1:0-9729 GCA_037143085.1 Parachlamydiaceae bacterium
GCACAAGCTCCATTACTTTATTGCACATTGTCTTTTTATCGCTGTCAAAACAGACTAGCCTGACTCTTTGGTCCGACTTTTCAGCTCACCGCTTCGTTTGTTTAACGAACGGATCGGCGAGCGAAGTCACTAACATACAGGAGACCCGAGATTTATCGCAACATTTTTCATAAAAAAATCTCATTCCCTCTCTGAAAATAGTCGTAAAATACTGAAATACAAAGCGTAGTGATAAATCAAAAAAACATACACTCTCAAATGTTGTCGATATGATTATCTGTCACGGTGATGATTTGGATAAATCATCGCTACCATTAACCATACCTTTTACAGGAAGGCCTTCAATTTTCACTTACGATCAGTCATAAGCCTGTTTCTCTTTCCTAAAACCCGACTCGCCCCCCATTAAAGAGACCTGAAAAGTATTGATTTCCCCTCTTTTGAGACTATCTTTCTGCCTACTTTATTCAAAAATATGTCGAAAAAGAGGTTTATCCGGGAAAAAGGAACAAAGAAATACCGATGTCCCCTGAACAAGAAATAGACCTTCTGCATAGCTCAGAGAGCGTCGCTTTTTGGGATTATCTTGACCGCTTTTCGATTCAAAAGAACCCGAAAAGAGACAGAACCTGAGTTATGCAAGCAATTGAAACATCGCAACAGGGTAATATTAGCCAATATGACCCTCGACACGATTTTTCAATCGCGGGAGCTTTCAAGCTAGCCAAAAAGTCCAACTTTCAGCTGGAATCAGTATAGACCCGCTTAAAATGGTGATTCGTCAGAACTTTTTTTCACAAAACCCAATTTTCAAACTTTTTCAAGTGTAATAAAAATTTAACATATTTAATTTAATTTGATATAATAAGATACAGACAAACATAAAAAAGAGTGTTTTTATGCCAAATTTAATTTCAGGTCCAAAAAACGATGCGTCAATACCATTATTTGATGAATCGCAGTCAAAAATGAAGGAAAAACCAAAAAAAAATTCATTGGTTACCCTTTTTCATAAGAATCGAGATGACTCACCTGATTTTATCCCATTTTCTCGAGTTTCTCGTTTCGAAAAGATTCGAAATTATTTAGAATTGCGAAAAAATTTAAAGCAACTTTCTCCTAAGGGACAATCTATATGGTCGCGTCTCTTTCAAAAAATTTTCGGGACAAGCCACAAAAAACTTATCGATAGTAAGGATGATAGTGAAGGAACTGATCTTTGAAATTTTTAAGAAACAGTCTGCCGTTAAACTCTCCTGCTAATAGGTTGCAATTACGCTTACCCCTTCTGTGTAAGTGTTGGACTTTGCACGCACATGCCTCCAGACGCCCCTCTCTTCTAGACCCCATTTTAGGTACTCAAGGGACACTTGTGTCTGAAGAATATTTGCTTTATTTGATCGGAGGAAACTTTGGGGATTTTAGCAACCAAGAATTCGTAAGAGAGCAATTCATCGTCTATGAAAAAACAACCTCACACTCAATCTACCAGCATTTAAGAAGGGAACGCCAAGGCAAAAATGCTCATTTCAAGACTCATGCTACTATCTATCTTTCTAAGGATTTAAGAAGCATTGATCAACATGGCAGATGAAAAAACAAACAATTATCAACTTTCGGTGAACAAAAACGAATGACTATAAAAATTGCACGTAAAAAATCAGATGCCGTGCCATCTCAATGATTCTAAAGTGGATTGTTGCAAGATTTAGGGGGCAAGTCGGGTTTAAGCCCAGCACGACCTGCTCAATAAAATAAAAAAACGATAGCACTAGAACCTATCGGAGAGGATCCAATGAATGATGTTCGCTTTTATGAACGAAAACTAGCAGATATTTAATAACACATGTTACACTCTGAACTTAGCGAACTTTTCGCTTTATTTTTAATGGAGTTCATCGGTGAATAGCAAAAGTAATAATGATTTAGTCTCGAACCGACGTGCGACGTTCAATTACGAGATTCTTGAAACTTTTGAAGCGGGCATTGCCCTTCAAGGAACAGAGATCAAATCCCTTAGAAACAACGGAGGAAGTCTTCAAGAGGCTTATGTTAAAGTCATTGGCAATGACTTATGGCTTGTTGGTTGTAACATCGCACCATACCGTTTTGGGAATATTCATAACCATGAAGAACGACGCGAACGTAAGTTGCTCATGCATAAACGAGAAATTGACAGACTACGAACGGCAACTCAAGAGAAAGGACAAACCATTATCCCTCTAGCATTTTATTTAAAAGACGGCCGTGTCAAAGTGAAAATCGCCACTGCAAAAGGGAAAAAGAATTTCGATAAACGAGAAGCCATAAAAGAACGTGACGAAAAACGACATATGGATAAAGTAATGAAACAACATCGTTAAGTTATGTAAGAGCTCTAATGTATAAAATCCGGATATTTTCTGTAGGTAAGACAAAAGAAAAATGGCTAGATGAAGCTATCGCTGAGTATCTCAAACGTTTGCAACAAACTGCAACCATCGAATTTGTTCTCCTAAAAAACGACGACCTTTTGACATCAGCAGTACAAAAAGAGTCGGATAACGGCACAGTTGTCCTCTGTTTAGACGCCACAGGAAAAACCCTAGATAGCGAAGGACTTTCCAACTATCTGTTGCGCCAACTTGAATTGGGAGGAGCAAGACTTGTTCTCGTTATCGGAGGGGCTGAGGGATTACCTCCTATTCTAAAAAACAGCTACCCCTTACTAAGCCTTTCAGCCTTGACATTCACCCACCAGGTAATCCGCTTGATATTAGTAGAGCAAATCTATCGAGCTTTCGAAATAGCCAAAGGCTCAAAGTATCACAAGTAACACTAATAGACCTCTTTCATAATTCAGGGTTCGTCGATTTTAGGATAAGCAATGTTTGTCCTATACTGGCTCCAGTTGAAAGTTGGAAAATTTTGGCTAACGTGAAAGCTCCCGCGATTGAACAAATCGTGTTGAGAATAATATTAAGCAAATATAACCCTCAACACGATTTTTCAATTCCGAGGCTTTGACGCAGCCAAAAATTCCAACTTTATAAATTCGCGTTAAGTAGATAGAGAGCTATACCAGCAAAGTAACCGACAAGAGCTGCTAAAGAGATTTTCTTGCAGTACCATATGAAATTAACTTTTTCTAGTCCCATAAAAACCACGCCTGCAGCAGATCCTATGATCAAGATGCTCCCTCCAGTTCCCGCACAATATGCTATTAACTGCCAGAAACTGTCGTCTACAGGGTATTGAGTCATAGTATACATTCCCATCGTCGCTGCAACAAGAGGGACGTTATCGACAACAGCAGAAGCCAACCCGATCAGTGTAGCCAAATAAGCCGGGTGAGTAAATAACGCATCCAAAGAAAGCGCTAGCTTCTTAAGGACACCTGCAGTGTCTAAAGCATCAATAGCCAACAAAATCCCAAGAAAAAATAAAATACTGGAAAAATCCACTTTTGTCATCACACTAGGGATACGTAAATGGTCGCGATCGCCATGATTTCTATGAAGTATATCGGTGATCAACCAAAGAACACCCACCCCAAACAAGACCCCCATGAAAGGAGGAAGCCCTGTCAAGACTTTAAAGATCGGAACAAAAACCAAACAAGCGACACCGAGAAAGAGAATCAACTTTCCTCTAGGCTCCACCTTGTTGCCTTCCAAATGAACCTCTTTGGGTTTAAATGATCCTTTAAGCATAAGCGATAAGACAGCAAATGAAGCTACAAGCGTCATAACACTGGGGAAAAATAGGTGACGCATCACATTTAGCGTTGAAATTTGCCCTCCAACCCACAACATTGTTGTTGTCACATCCCCAATCGGAGTCCAAGCCCCGCCAGCATTCGCTGCGATAACCACAGCACCGCCAAGCATAAGACGATCTTCCCCTTTATCAATTAATTTACCTATCAAAGTAACCATCACTATCGTTGTTGTCAGGTTATCTAAAATGGCGGAAAGAAAAAAAGCTATCAACCCAACAACCCACAATAACGACCTTTTTGAGCGGAAATCAATTGCATTGGCAATGATGGCAAAACCGTTGTGTGCGCTAATTAGCTCAACAATAGCAAGAGCTCCTATCAGGAAGAAGACGATTTGGCTAATCTCCGCTATATGCTCTTGAAGACATGGCAATGCCCCGCCGCACTCCGTTGATCCGTAGAGAAATTGAATAACCCAACAAATTATCCCCATCAGAAGCGCGGTTGTCGCCTTGTTAACGTGGATCAAGTGTTCGATTGTGATACAAACATAACCAATGATGAAAACCAAAATCATCCACTTGGTATGCAACTCTAAAGCGTCCATATAAAAAAGCTCCCTATAATCCCGACTGAATAATGTCGTGCATTTTGATGAGTCCAACAACTTTTTTTCCGTTGTCGATGACAGGTAATACTGTAATTGGATGTTTCTGATCAGACTCCATAATAGCTAAGGCACTGCTTGCCATTTCATCACACCCGACACTTCGGGCTGTTGGAGTCATCACTTCTCTCATCCTTTTATCTAAAGTTTTTGGACCGTGTTTTTGAAGAGAGCGTCGCAAATCCCCGTCAGTGAAAATCCCCTCTAGAAATCCCTCTTTGTTAATGATCATTACACAGCCACAACGCTTGTTTGATAATTCAACAAGAGTATCAACGAGTTTATCTTCTGGATGACACAAAGGGATATCGCTATTTCGTAACATAAGGTCACTCACACGGAGTGTTAGCGTACGTCCGATTTTTCCTGCAGGGTGATTTTTTGCATATTCTGCCAGACTAAATTTTTTATGCATCATCAGAGCCACGGACAAAACATCGCCGAAAATCATCTGCGTAACTGAAGAAGTCGTAGGAACAAGATCAAACGGACACAACTCTTTTTCCATTGGGAGAACAACACTGAATTCACAAGCTTTTACCAGCCTACTATTTGCATTATTCACGATAGCAATAGGACTGACTCCCCGATTACGCAGAAATGGAATCATTTGTAAAAGTTCATCACTTTCACCGCTTTTGCTAATCATAAGAAAAATATCGTCTTTAGAAACGATACCAATATCTCCATGCATCGCATTCGAAGGAGAAAGAAAAAAGGCGCGGGATCCGGTCGATGTGAGGGTAACGGCAATTTTTTCTGCAACTAATCCACTTTTCCCAACCCCAGTGATAATGATCAAACCTTTGCAATTTTTAAGGAGCTCGAAAATTTTGTAGGCTGCAGCTAAATCGAGGTTTTCAAAAAAATGATTTATAGAATTCTTCTCTTTATCAAACAGTTCTTTCAACATAAAAAATACCAAATGCGTGATGTGTTTCGATATACCAAACGCCAAAATTTGAATGATGTTTGGTCTAGATTTTAATCTAATAAATCATTAGCCTCAAGGATAAATCAACCTAATAGAGGTTTTTATGACATCCAAAAAAATTCCTATCACTGTTGCTGAAGGCGATGGCATTGGCCCTGAGATCATGAATGCAACGCTTAAAATTCTAGCAGCAGCCGGTGCTCCCCTTGATATCACTAAAGTTGAAATCGGCGAAAGAGTATATATGCGCGGCATCCCAACGGGAATGGATCTTGGCACATGGGAGACAATCAGAGCCAACAAGGTTTTTTTAAAAGCTCCTATTACAACACCCCAAGGAGGAGGATTCAAGAGTTTAAACGTTACAATCCGCACCACCCTTGGTTTGTATGCAAACGTCCGTCCTTGCATTTCATATTTCCCTTTTGTCGACACGTTACACCCAAAGATGGATGTTGTCATTGTTAGGGAGAATGAAGAAGATTTATACACCGGCATTGAATATAGACAAACACCTGCCTGTGTCCATGCATTGAAAATTATTACACGTCCGGGATGTGAAAAAATCATTCGATATGCCTTTGAGTACGCCCGAACAAACGGACGAAAGAAAGTTACCTGCTTTTCGAAAGACAATATTTTGAAGCTTACCGATGGCCTTTTCCACAAAATTTTTGATGAAATAGCCATAGAATATCCAGACATCGAGAATGAACATTGGATTGTTGATATTGGAGCGGCTAAACTAGCTGACTCTCCTGAAGCATTCGATGTTGTTGTCATGCCAAACCTTTATGGGGATATTTTGTCCGATGTTGCAGCTCAGATTGCAGGCTCCGTTGGAATGGCCGGTTCGGCAAACATCGGAGAGCATGGAGCAATGTTTGAAGCTATTCACGGATCAGCCCCGCGTCGTGCAGGCCAGGATTTGGCAAACCCCTCCGGTCTTTTATTGGCAGCTGTGCTGATGTTAGTTCATATTGGCCTTCCAGATATTGCGACAACAGTCCATAATGCTTGGTTATGTACTTTAGAAGATGGGATTCATACATATGATGTCTATAAAGCAGAGACTAGCAAAAAGAAAGTTGGTACTAACGAGTTTGCCGAAGCGGTTATCGCTCATTTAGGAAAAAAGCCAAAAATCCTCAAAGTTGCCCATTACGAGCACCCCAAGTCTCATAATCACCACCAATCAAAAGCTTCAACTTCTATTAAAAAGAAAACATTAGGTGTAGATATCTTTCTAGAGTGGCACGAAAACGTAGAGAAACTTCTTGCGAAGGTTTCTTCAGTTGACGCCGCTGGTTTAGAACTGGTGGCTATTAACAACCGAGGGGTAAGGGTCTGGCCAAATACAATGCCGGAAACATCATGTGTCGACAGCTGGCGCTGTCGCTTTGTCTCTAAGGAGAAGGAAAGCCCTATTACCCACAAACAAATCATCTCACTATTACAGAGAATGGATGAAAAAGGAATTGATTTTACCCACACAGAAAATCTTTGTTCTTTTGATGGACAACCGGGTTACAGTTCCTAAAATCTGGTTTAAACCCGACGTCTTAGGTCTGTTTTGATCCCTTCCATGAAAAGGGTCCACTCATTTTGTCCATGAGTGAGATTCAACCGCATTTTAACCCACGCGATTGGGAGGGAAGGGACTTTGATATCGAGGATTTTGACTCGATCTTTTTCGGTGCATAATAATATTTCAGCTCCACTGGCCTTACAACGCGAAGCAAAATCAATCAAAAATCTTGCGTCAAAGCTTTTATGGTCGCCTGTAAGAGCTTTATCAACAATCACGCCCCCTTCTTGTTGCACCGTTTTTTCGAAGTATTCTGGATTTGCTATTCCGCAGAAGATTCCAACTTTCTTACCCTTAATAGACTCAACAGGCTCCCCTTCAAGTGTTTCAAAACGGACAACTTCCATTTTTGTTCCAATAATGGAGGCTTTGCTATAATTAGCAAGCTGTTTCTTAATTTTCATGAACGAAGCTTCATCGGCTACATGATTTAAAATAATCAAATTTGCCCTAGAAAGGGATTTGACGCTTTCTCTTAAAAGTCCGCGAGGTAAAAAGTGTCCTTGCCCAAACGGATCCGCAGCATCCATCACCACAACTTCAAAGTCGCGGGCTAGTTGCCGATGCTGCATGCCATCATCTAATAAAATGATATGAGCCCCAGCCTTAGCTGCTATGTCGGAAGCCTTGTGTCTATTTTTGCCTACAACAACAAAAGATTTAGGGAGATTCTGGGCTATAAGAAATGGTTCATCGCCACAAAAAGAGGCCGACTGCATGGGCCCGTCTCCCTTACAGAGAACGATGGGAATCGGCAGTTTTTCAGCCTGGGAGCGATATCCTCTAGAGAGAACGGCAATAAAGAACTCTTTGTAGAACTCCTCAGCGATCATTAATGTTACAGGGGTTTTCCCCGTACCCCCAACAACGATATTACCAATACTAATAACAACAGGAACCGGAGGAAAATAACGACATACCCAACCTTTGTCAAAAACCCAATTACGGCAAGCAATCACACAGCGAAAAGGCCAACTAAGAAGCCATAAAATGCCTCTGATAAAGCTGGGAATGACTCCTTTTTCTTTGCCTGTAATGACCTTTAAGAAATATTTTTCCACAGTTTCTCTTAGAAAGAACGTTCTGTTAACATTTCCTGTTCTGAAAACAACAAACTCTCCACAGCTTCAATAATGATATGTATTGCAGCCATATGAGCTTCCTGAATACGATCCGAAGTAGGAAAGCCTTCGATTAACAACTCCAAATCGGCACACCCTTTCAAGCGACCACCAGTTTTTCCCAAGAATGCGATTGTTCGCATATCACGTTGACGCGCAGCTTCGAACGCGTATATAATGTTTTCAGAATTACCGCTTGTTGTTAGCCCTACAAAAATATCCCCGGGTTGGCCAAACGCCTCAATTCCCCTGGAAAAGACTTTGGAAAACCCCATGTCATTCCCTACACAAGTAATATGACCAGGCTCAGAAAGAGAGATTGCCGGAAGAGCCCGACGCGCAGAGCGGAACTGACCAGTCAACTCTTCTGCAAAATGAGCACCATCGCACAAGCTCCCCCCGTTTCCTGCAATAATAACCTTATTTCCTCTTTGAAAACACTCAGCTAGCATTTGCGCAGAACGTTCAATAAAATGAATGGATTCCGCTCTCTGGAGCTGTGCTACGGCATCAACAGCTTGCTGCGCAGAATTGATGATAATTTCTTGGATACTCATATTGATTTCCTTTCACAATTTAAACGGATAGAAGGAATAGAAGATTCTAGACAAGCAAAACAACCGAATAGCAGAGTGCCGTAGAAAACATCCCCTAAGACTTGATTTGCAAAAAATGGAATAGCTGCAATATAGCAAGAAATCAATCCAGAGAACGTCTTCGAATAGAGCGGAGAAGTCAACCAAGAACCAAAATTTGTTACAAAAAAGAAAATTAAGGAGGCGATCATCAACGCTCCTCCGACACGATAAATTGAAAATTTCAAGTTTACCCACTGCCCAAGAACCACAATCAACCCTAAACTTAGATAAGTGTAAGGCATGCTGCAGTGGAAACCAAGAATGGCATCTGTTAAAAACATGGTAGCATAAACAGTCGATAGCGATAACCACAAACCGCCAAAGGAACAAGAACCGAACAAGGCTATGGCATTAATCGCTGTAAAATTTGGAGGATGGGGTAAAAACCTGCTGAGGACACCCAGTAAAATGAAACTTAAAATAGCAAAAAGGCGGGAATTGTTCATTATCGATGTACCCTCAATGAATATAAAAACTATTGTGCTTTGACGTGTCTTTGGAGCTTAGAAAAACCCCTGTTTGTCACCATCATCGCAGATGGGTTGATTTTTGAATAGTCTTTGCGAAAAAAAACACCCTTCGCCGTCTTAAGTCGGCGAAGGGTTTAAGATAACACTTTTATATCGATTAAGAAGCTTTGCGCTTTCCTTTTCCTTCGACATATTTTTCAGCATATTCTTTAACGTCATCATTATGGATGACCCAAGCAGCACCTTTACGTTCTGCTTTTAACTGACCAATGCGTGTAGCGTAGTAGATTTGCTGAGCAGGAACTTTCAATAGATTAGCTACTTGATTTACTGAGTGGTAACCTTTTGCGTTATCAAACAATAACTCACCATCGAACATCGATTTTGTTCTAGAATATTTTTGTTTACGGTAATTTTCTAAATCATCAAGATGGATAGTCCAACGAGATGTATCTTTACTTGCTTTAAGTTTATTCAATTTTATAGCCACATAAATAGCTTGTCTTGTGACTTTATTAAGCTTAGCAGCTTCAGTGATAGAAACGAACTTACCTTCCGTTGCTTCTTTGTTTTTATTCATAAACATAGTCTCCTATTGTTTTTTATTATTT
>JBAWZJ010000060.1:0-9614 GCA_037143085.1 Parachlamydiaceae bacterium
CGCGGGATTGTGATGGTTGATCTCTTTAACCTCAAGCTAGAGGTCCTTAAAGCAGATGCCGTCGTCATCGCTACAGGGGGCTGTGGATTGATTTTCAAAAAGTCAACAAACTCCACTTTTTGCACCGGCGCAGCCAACGGCCGCCTATACAGGCAAGGAATGAAATATGCCAATGGGGAATTCATCCAAATCCACCCAACAGCAATCCCCGGTGAAGACAAGATGCGCCTAATGTCGGAATCTATAAGGGGCGAAGGAGGGAGGATATGGGTTTGGGGCGACTCAAGCAAAACAATAAAATTTCACGATGGCAAAACTGTTCCCTGCGGAGAAACAGGCAAGCCATGGTATTTTCTTGAAGCGATGTACCCTGCCTTCGGCAACCTTGTTCCACGTGATATCGGAGCCAGAGAGCTTTTGCGCATCTGCGAAATGGGATTGGGAATCGATGGGAAAATGCAGGTTTACCTCGACGTCTCCCACCTAACAAAAGAAAAACAACATAAGCTCGAATCTGTCCTTGATATCTACCAAAAATTCACAGGAGAAGACCCGTCCAAACTTCCTATGAGAATTTTTCCTGCTGTCCACTACACAATGGGCGGAGGATGGGTAGACTGGCCTGCTGCCGACGATCCGGATAGATGGGAAAGATACCGTCAGATGACAAATCTCGCTGGATGTTTTAATATCGGAGAGTCCGACTACCAATACCACGGAGCCAACCGCCTTGGGGCAAATTCGCTCCTTTCATGTATCTTTGCAGGACTTGTCGCCGGAGGAGAAATTCCCCGCTACATTGACTCTCTTTCGTCGGGACATCAAGACGTCCCATCAACAATATGTGAACGAGAAATAGAAAACGAACGCGCTGCACGTGAACATCTCTTAAATCTAAAAGGACCAGAAAACGTCTATCAACTCCATGATGAGCTTGCCTCATCAATGGTCAGCAACGTTACGGTCAAACGGAATAACACAGATTTAGCTATCACACTGGATAAAATCCATGAACTCCGCCAACGGCTGAAAAACATCTCTCTTGGTGACCACAGCCGCTTTGCTAACCAATCGCTAGCTTTTGCCCTACAGTTCGGACCGATGCTCGACATCGCCGAGATTATTACGAAAGGAGCCCTAATGCGCAATGAGTTCCGCGGAGCACACTACAAACCGGAATTTCCCGAACGGGATGATAAAAATTGGTTAAAAACAACGATAGCGACATTTGACCCAAAGACACAAGAACCTGTTATCAGTTACGAATCGGTCGACATACGGCATCTAAAGCCGGTTCTACGCGACTACACCCACGCTAAGAGAGTGAAGCCAACGCTTGAAAACATCCCTAACAACATTGTGGCGCCAATATGAAAACATATATTTTAAAAATCTACAGAGGTAGCCCGGAAAATCAATACTGGGAAGAGTTTGAACTTCCATTACGCCCATCTGTCAATGTCATTTCAGCCTTAATGGAAATACAAAAAAAACCGGTCAACCGGCAAGGAAAAATAGTCTCTCCTGTGGTATGGGAGCAAGGGTGCCTCGAAGAGGTATGCGGTTCCTGTTCAATGCTCGTCAACAGCCGACCTCGCCAAGCATGCTCAGCGTTGATAGAACGGATCATTAACGAAACAGACAGCAACATCATCACATTATCCCCCCTATCGAAGTTCCCCCTCGTCCGCGACCTGATTGTCGACCGCTCTGTGATGTTCGAAAACCTAAAAAAAGTTCACGCATGGGTCGATGTCGATGGAGCCTACGACAGAGGACCCGGCCCAAATATCAGTCAGGAAAAGCAGGAAATGATGTACGCAATATCCCAGTGCATGACATGCGGCTGCTGCGTCGAATCGTGCCCCCAATCAAATCCCCGCTCAAAATTTGTCGGCCCACAAATCATCGCCCAAGTTCGTTTTTTTAACACAAATCCCATTGGCAAGATGAAAAAGAGTGACAGACTACAACCTCTAATGGAAGATGGAGGGATTAGCGATTGCGGCAATGCGCAAAACTGTCAACGAGTATGTCCAAAGAAACTGCCGTTGACCGACTCTATCGCTGCTATTGGACGGGATGTGTCCCTCCAGGCATTAAAAAATTTATTCAGCTCCCCTGATAGAGATTAAGATGACATACAAAACACTGATCCTCTTCCTTTGTGTCAAAGCCGCTGCCATTCTGTTACTGATCACCTATGGAGAGATAGGTCTTGGACCCGATGAGGCACAATATTGGACATGGAGCCGTCATCCTGACTGGGGATACTACAGCAAACCCCCCGGCATCGCCTGGGAGATTCTCCTCGGAACATCCGTTTTTGGAAATACAGAACTTGGTGTCCGCATCCTCCCCGTCGCCATCGGCTTTGCCTTACCACTAGCACTCTTTTTCCTAGCAAAGCAGGTCCGCCTATCTCCTTCTGCATGCTTCTGGAGTGCCATCTGCTTTGCCGCATCCCCTCTTGGGATCCTCTCTTCATTCTTAGCAATTACTGACGGCGGAATGATTCTTTTTTGGATACTCGCTTGCATATCGCTTGTTGGATCCGTTCAGAGGAAAGAACAACCCCATTATCTTCTCTTAGGGCTTTATATTGGTCTCGGGGCTCTATTCAAGTGGCCTATCTATAGCCTATGGCTTATTGTCGGAGGAGCATGGCTTTTATGCCCTTGGATCCCCTCATGGCGATCGCTGCGGAATTTTGCATTCGGAATTTTCACTTCCTTTTTAGGCCTCATTCCAAGTGTTTATTGGAATGCTACACACGAATGGGCAACGTTTAAACATGTTTTGGCAACATTAAACGGAGGACACTCCCCAGAGATTGGCCCTCACACAGCGACAGCGGCAAATCCCATCGAATTTCTTGGAGCCCAAGCGCTATTAGTCTCTCCTATTTTGTTTATCTTGCTCCTTCTCGCATGGGGCAGAACACTCCCCTCATTCAAGACACTCCCAAAAGGAATTGCGTTATGCGGGCTCTCATCACTCGCTCTCGTTGCATTCGGCGCCGCAGCAGCCTGTACAATGAAAATGCAAGGAAACTGGCTTGTCTTTGCCTATCCCACAGCTTTTGTATTTCTAGCCTGGTATGCATGCGAATATGGAAAGAAAAAATGGATGATCGCAGGGGTAGCCCTATCGATCGTCCTAGGAACCATTGTCTACGCTATTCCGTCGATCCAATCGCATCAACTTTTAGCCTCATGGCAAATCCCTTATAAAGTTAACCCCTTCCGCCATAATATCGGGTGGAACAACCTTGCTTCTGTATTAACAGAGGCCGGATATCAGCCGGACAAAGATTTTCTTTTTGCAGATAAGTACCAGACGACAAGCATCCTGAGCTTCTATGGCCCTCAGCAGAAACAAGCGTATTTTTTAAATCTTTGGGAGATCAGGAAAAATCAGTTTTCTTTCTGGCCAACCATGACAGACGAGAGAGTCGGAAAAAGAGGATTTTTCATTGTCGTAGAAAATGTACCTCAACTAAATAGTGAAACATTATCAGAAAAATACCTCAATAAGTTAAAACCTTATTTTAGCCAAGTCCACTTCATTGGAACACAGCCTCTATTTCATGCCTATGGCAAAACAGTGAAGGGTGCTTTAATCTATGAGTGTGAAGGGTATAACGGAAAAATGCCAATCAATCCAGAGAAGTATTAGAAAACTCACTTTACGCAAACATATCAACCATTTGCGTAAAGGGAGGTAAAAAAAATGCGGAAAGAGAGGGATTTGAACCCTCGATACCCTTTAGGGGTATGCGTCCTTAGCAGGGACGTGCTTTCGGCCACTCAGCCATCTTTCCTAACAAGAACGAAATCAATTAGCTGATATAGTAGCGGGATTGCTCTTTTTGTGCAAACGATAAAAAAAATACCCTCCTTCCTATACGGAAGGAGGGTAAGAAGATTTTACTTAATAACTCACCTTACGCAAACGGAGCAACATTTCGGCTGAGCCAAAGCCTCGGGGTCGAGCTCGCGTGAGCGGCCTCATATTTTTAAATATTAGGTCGCTCAAGCGAGCTCGACCGCGAGAGCTTTCGCTTCAGCCCAAATGTCGCTCGGTTTGCGTAAGGTGAGTTAATAATTTTCAGGAGCACCTTCAAAAGGATCGGTCATCAAAGCATCATTGACCCTATCCTCGTAATTTACAATCGCCTCAACACCGCTTTTCTGAATTTTTTCATCCTTTAGCTCCTTAAGGATTTTAAATTTTTCCTTTGCCTTTTCTATAAATTCAGAAGCTTGAGGAACACCGTTGAGTTGCCTTATTTTCGCACTTTCCTCTCTAATAGTATTATCGATTTTGGTTTTAATCTCTTTCAAGAAAATATCTCTTAGCTTCTGATACTGTTCCGAGCTCACAACACCATCACCATACATTTCTTCCATCAAGCTCATTTGGTCTCTAGCAGAGCTATCCTCTTTCGATATTTTCTTTACCCCTTTATCCAAAGCCTCTGCCAATTGCGTTGCTATCTTTCCATATTTAACAACGTTCCCCACACTATTTAATGGAGGAAATTTAACTTCATTTTCTTTCAAAAGTTTCTCTAAAGCATAAGAAGCAGCATAATTGTGTGAATTATCACATCGATCTTTGAGTCGCAACAAAGCATTCTTCACCTCTTTATAATTTACCGAAGCCTGCGTGACAGAAGCCACAATATCTCTCAAACGTTCGATATAATTTGTTCCAGCTTCAACCAGTCGTGCGATTTCTTGTTTTTTATCAGATTCTCCGCTAACACTCCACGTGTTAAATCCTTCTCTGACTATATCTAAATACAAATTTTCAAGTTCGTCTGCCTTGTCAGTGACGAGCTCTAAGAATTCGCTTTTATGCTCTACACCCAATGAAGAAGTAAAAGCTTTAAACTCATCCTTTATTAACGCAACATTTTCCATGAAAGTTCTTACAGGCTCTTCCATTAAGAGAGCCTCTGGTCTCGTTTTTTCTCCGTGTACCTCTATAATTTCTTTGAAATTTGCAATAGGGAATCTGTTGGCCAATAGAAAGTCCGCTCTAGCTTTTTTATTTTCTTCTATTTTCTTCGTGATAGCATCAACACCTGCTCCATCTTCAACTTTAATAAACTGATTCGCTTCAAAATCGTTTACTTTTCTCTCCATTGCATTTTTTAACATTCCTAACAACATATGATGCTCTGCAGATTTAGGCAACGCCTCAATTTGTCCTGTAGCAAAGTCTAAAACACGATTAAGTTCATTGGCATCTCTTATCACAAGAGTTCTTCTCATTTGTGCATAATAAGGAAACTCCATCCCTTTACGACCAAATTGTTTCTCTATAGAACGCATCTGGTCTTCAACAGCCGGAACTTCCTTAGATAATACCTCAGTCAACACATGCCAATTTGCTTTGCTTACAGATTCTTTAAGCAGTATGGCCTCTTTTGTGTACTTAACGAGATCACTCATCCCCGATAATTTTTCTTCGCTCTGTTTCATCAGATTGGTTAAATCATAAAAATCAGCATAACGTTCCGATTCTTTACATATTTTACTTAAACGACCCAATTCACCTCTTTCACTTTCATATGCCTTGGAAGCCTCTCTGGCTGATTCCAACTTCGTTTTCATCTCATCAGTAAAACGTGTTGTTTTATTGACCAAACCTTCAATCTCTTTTCTAAATGTAGTCAGCCCTTTCGGTGATAAATCACCCTTTTCTGTATACTGATTCACCGCCGCTTCAAGCAGATCTTTCTGATTTTTTAAATCTTTTTTGATCGTCTCTTTTATTTGGTCTGGCAAGAACGACATCCCTAATACATCAATGCTTAAGGCGAGCTTGTTTATGTTTTCAGAACACTGAGCAACTGCACCATCTTTTTCTCGTAAGATACGTTCAAAAACAACCTCATACTCACCTTTTGCCTTCGGAATTTGATATAGGCGTTCCAACTGCTCTTCATCACCCAAAATCTTGTAATCCTCAATTGCTTTATTAAGGACATTAATTCCATCGTTAACTTTTTCAATATATTCACTTAACGGAAGAATGTTACGTGTGTCTTCCAAAAAAACTTTATATAAAGAGTTGGCTCTAAAAAGCTCGCTGTTCGCAAGCTGTTGATCTGGATGTTCTTCTACTAATTCTTTACATTGCTTTAGAGAGAGCTCCAAACGATCATATGACTGCACTAGCTCTTCAACAGGGAATTCTTTCTCGAATGACGAAATAAACGCATCCCTAGCTCTCTGATTCTCAATTTTCGACTTAAGAAGATCCCCTACATCGCTTTCTTTCGCTGGGATTTTATAGTTTCTTTGGAAATCAGTAATCTTAACGCTCATAGCTTCTTTCAATGAAGCAAAGGCATCTGGTTTCATGCCAGATTGAAGCAAAAATTCAACCTTCCTATTAGCTTCACTAACAACTCCATCAAGCTTCGCTTTTTCTCCTTCGAAGAGTTTTTGTCGTAATATTGCAACATTGTCAGTCGTCCAAATGTCGGGCGTTTTCTCTGCTTCGACAAGTTGTTCTAGAAAGGTCATTGGTCTCGCATGTGTCATTTTCTTTAAGGCACCAATTAATTTACCTGAAGCATCCCCTACTTTTTGCGAGAACACTTCCATATCGACAAGGCGTTCTATAGTCTCATTTTCAATATTTGGCAGTGATCCGATCACCTCTTCTCTAACTTTTTCGAGCTCCCATTGATGTAAAAACTGCGAATCACCAATTCCCTCGTCCTTTAAAAAGACCAACATTTCTTCAACTTGGGAATTGATACTGTTAAATTTTTTCATTGCTTTTACGGCGCCAAGAGCACTATTTTCTAAGAGGGTAACACGGTCGATAGCATTTATTACTCGTTTTTTCATCTCAGATCTCTGAGCGTACAGATCCCCAACACTCATATTTTCAGAAAATCTTCTTGTACCATCGCTTAATAATTCTCTATAAAAAGATATCTCTTTTTTCATGTTCTCCAAATAGGGAGCAACACCAATTTTGGACAGAGTTGCTTCCAACTGTTTTCTAGTAACATCATATTTGTTGGATAATTTTTCTGGATATACCGAAGACAAATCCTTTTTTACACTATCTACAATACGCTTTATTATTTCTTTAGAAGCACTAAAACCTTCAGGAACTTTTTTAAGTTGAACGAACAAGCGCTCCCTTTCATGACTTACCGCTCCCTTTATAGCATTCTGAATACGCACTTCGGACTGATTGATTTCATCAATTAAACTGCCGGCGGTTTTCAATGAAGGCCTTCCTAACAGAGAATAACGAGTCGTCATTAAATCTTGATTTTCTTTCTTGACCATTTCTTCCAAACCATAAACACGCGCAAACTGTTTAGCTTCTTTAAGAGCTACTGAGGCTTGTTCGAGATCTCGATTGATGGTATTTTCTCGATTCTCATCTGCACTGACAAGCTTGTGAACAACAGAATTATTGTTTGTTGAAAGCGACTCTTCAAAATCTAGAATCGTATCTTCAACAACTCCAAAATATTGAACTAACTCGCCTACCGGTCTATTTTCTCTTTTATCAATGGAGTCCCAAAAAATGCCAGGAACAGTGACATGTTTTTCCAAACTTGTCAGAGCCTCCATATTTGTTTTTAGTTCTTTTTTAAGGGGTTCTACATCCAACATTGGGTATTTATCTTTCAACTTTTCAATCACACTGAGCTCATCTGCGTATTGCTTACGAGCATTCTCAATCTTGCTGTCAACAACCTTGAATAGAGTGTCTATCTCTACTGCAATTCGACTATTTGACTCTAAATTTCTCACTAAGCCTTCTAACGTAACTGTTGGATCAGAGACTTTTTTGACAATATTTTCCATGATTTGACTTATAGGTTCCCCATTGACAACCCTATTTAGAATATTTTCCGTTATAGTCGTAGAAGTTTCTTTCGTTGAATGTTCCACCATCTCCCAGAATGCGATAAAAGGAGTAGCCTCCTCCGATTCTATAGTGGTGGATTGTATAGCTTGAAAAGGTGTACGTGTACCCTCTGTCAAACCTCTTCTTTCCTTATCTATCTCATCAAACATAACAGAAAGTTCTGCAACACGCTCTTGAGGTATTTTTTCAATTACCGGTTCTAAAATCAAACGCAATTGAGGAATATCAACACCTTTAATCCCCTCGAGGATAGACCTCAGCTGTTCTTTGTTGATAGTCATGAAAAGAGAAAAAGCTTGTTTTTCTTGTTTTTGTGAAAGCTTGAAATCTCTTGCAATAGTCCCCGTCACCCGTTTGCTGATCTGTAAATCATCTATAGGAGCACTGACTTCAAGAGAGCTTGGTAATTTGAACGAACTAATAACGGTTCTCAAGACAACACTCGGCTCAACTATTCGAGAGACCGGAAATTCTTCTATTTCATTAAAAATAGTGGATAAAGCAATCGCTTCTTTAGTTTGATCTTGAAGCCCCTTCAATTCATCTGAAAATTCTTCAACTTTTTGGTTAAAGGTAGTGATATCTTCTACTCCGTTTAACAAAAAATCAACCTTGGCTTTCTCCACACATTTTTGGAGATCATCTGAAGTATTCAAGATTAAATCCAATCTTCCCTCAGGTAAACGTAAAGCCTCAATTTCTTCTGCGAAATTTGTTTCAATTTTCTTCAACTCCGACATGCTTTTCGTTATAATTTTTTGTCCAAAATCTCCTGAGAGGCGTAAAGCAACCCCTTCCCACTCCGCTGTCTTTTCATCCTTTTTTTTCTCTATTTTTTGTGATTGAGAGCCCGATGGAAGTGAAACTTGGAAATCGATCGAAGGCTCCACAGAGTCTTGTCTCTTTTGTGCGAACGTCTCATGAAAAGATTTTACACTTGAAGATGATGATGATTTCCCCAGACCTCTTTCGACTCCTGTAATACGCTCTAGAGAGGAAGATGATGCTCGAGACAACCCCTCTTCTGTTTCACCGTCCTTTACTGAAGAGGCCCCTGAAGCCAAACGTTGTGAAGAGGAAGATGATAAAACGCGAGGTTTAGAAACGACAACAATTTGTGTAAATATTGCTCCCATCTGCCTGGTGTTTTTAAAAATACCGAGATCTATTTTTTTTCCAAATGCGTTATACCAGTGTTTACTCATTTTTTCGGAGATTTCACTATTCCATTTTGAGCAGATTCTTTTGTTAAAATCTAGGGTTGATTCTTTAACGTTAGTTGGAATTTGAATGGTTTCAGAACGTGTCAGCAAATCATTTTTCTTAGACAAAAAAACTTCTCTAAATGGCTCGAGAACAGCATTAACCAATCTTTCGAAAATATTTTCAGTTACCAACGTAACCTGTTTGTTTGTGCTATCGACTTGGAGTTTACATTTGCTGCCCCACTTTGCTTCAACCCAGCCTGATTCATAAACTGAAGTATTCCCTATTTGGTTAAATCCATTCGTATTCACATTCATAAAAACCTCCGAATTAAAACGAGAGTATATTATTAATATAAACAACAAACAAATTAATAAACAAACAAAAAACACTAAATAACTTTATAAAAACAATTATATTTTCAAACCAATTTAATTATTATTTTCGAATAAACGTTTAGAAGAGACTATTTTACAATGACTTACATCGGA
>JBAWZJ010000061.1:0-9557 GCA_037143085.1 Parachlamydiaceae bacterium
GAGCTTTCAAGCTAGCCAAAAAGTCCAACTTTCAGCTGGAATCAGTATATACCGTGCGCAGGAGCTGGAGCTTTCAGCCTACCCGCCGTACGGTATAAGACTCAATTTCCTAGTATCGAGCTTAAATCAACAGTCCATATTTTTTATGAATATTATCATGATGTTCTTTAAGCTCAAGATGCGTAAAAACTTCAACCTCGATGCTTAAAGATTTTTTTAACTTTTACTCTATTTCACACGCGATTTCATGAGCCTTCTCAAGTTTGAGATCATTATGAAATAGTAGATGAAACTCAACTAAAATTTTATGTCCAGAAAGTCGATGTCTAAGGTTATGGAATTCAAGATTTTTATATTTAGTTTCTGCTTCAAGAAATTCGGTAATTTTTTTATGATGAATTAAGTTGGCTTGGTCCATTAACCCAGCGATACTTTGTCTAATAAGTTTTGCTCCAGTCCACAAAATATTGGCAGCCGCAAACAATGCGATGATAGGATCAAATAAGATAATTCCTGTTAACTTAACCATAAACAAGGCAAAGATCACAGCAACGCTTGTCCAGCAATCTGTTAAAATGTGCTTTTCACTCGCTTCTAATATGATCGATTTATATTTATTCCATTTTTTGATTAAATAAAAAATTATAAAAATGTTAATAAATATAAAGGACACTATAAAAAACACAACTTCATCTATGTTTTCTAGTGTAACCCCAAATAAAATTTTATAAACAGCTTCATGGATGATAAATAATCCTTCAAAACAATACGATCCCCTTTGGATTGTTTGCTAATCCCCTACCAAGCACAACCTCGACCTCGTGGGCAATTATGCTGCACTTTAATTTCAATCCCTTTAAAATAGGTGGTAACTACTCTCCATATTCTTTTGCAGAGGCAACGTATTCTTTTGCAAACGTAAGATTGGTGAAAAGTACGGTAGAAGTCGAAATCGACGACTGCGATCTCGATGAGGTTTCTCCGCATATAGACCTTAATGATTTAGAATGTTAAGCTCGACTTTGTACAATTTATAGATGAAGCCTTGAGAGAGGAGCAAACTCCAGCGTAATGAATTTCGACAGAAGGGTATTTTTACCCCTTCCGAGAAATTCATTTAGCTGGAGAAAGCTCCTCTCCAAGGGTGAGTTTAAAAATTGCACAAAGTCGAAATAAGGAGGAATAATGAAAACTTTACGTTTTGTTTTAACAATGGGTGGATTTTTAGCAGCTTCACAAGCATCTGCTATGCTTCCACCACTTTACACCAGTTTAAATGAATATAAACAACTACTTGTAAGTCCTGAATTAACCGGAAAGTTGGGCTCTGCTGATTGGATTACAGATATTCGACATGATGAGACTGGATTTGTTATCACAACGAATAAAAACACCTTAAAAGTGGATATTGTTCGTGAACAGCAAGATATCATGGGACCAGAACAGTTCCATTTTGTTTTTCACGATGTGATACCCGTCGAATAAGACAAAACCTGAACATGCAAGAGTCTATTTTATAAGACGTTTAACAATAATTTAAACGCCCGTTCACTGTGTTCTCTCAAGGCGCAAAGCGCAGCGAACGGACGTTTAATATTTACTCGCTATGTATACCGAACGTCATTCAAAAGATGGCATTTCTAACGCGCGAAAAAATCCAACTTTCAACGGGAACCAGTATATTCTACGCGGTGTGCCCATGCATCATGATATCCCACATAGCTTTGAATCCAGAGCAGGTTTTTAGCAGATCTTCTTTCGTTCCTTCTGCGATTTTTTTGCCCTTTTCCAAATAGATGATTTTGTCAACATGTTCGATCGTTGACAAACGATGCGCAATAATGATCTGAGTCACTTTTCCATGGAGCTGCGCTATAGCATGCTTGATCCGAGCTTCACTGACAGCGTCCAATGATGAAGTGGCCTCATCCAAAATTAAGATCGGAGCTTCCTTAACTAAAGCTCGAGCAATAGCTAAACGCTGCTGCTGCCCACCAGAGAGATTTTTCCCTCCTTCATCAAGCTCTGAAGAATATTTCAACGCCATTTGTTCAATAAACTCATTCGCATGCGCTTTTCTTGCAGCTACTTCAATTTGCTGCTGGGTAAAGTTTCTGCCAAAAGAAATGTTTGCTGCAATTGTATCTAAAAACAAGAAAGGTTTTTGTGGAACGAATGCAATTTTTTCTCTTATAGATTTTTGTGTGTAAGCCTGCAATGGCTTGCCATTAATGAGAATTTTCCCCTTCTGAATATCGTATAAACGAGGCAAAAGCTGAGCTATTGTAGATTTTCCTGCTCCGGTAGGACCGACAATGGCTACCGCCTCCCCTTCCTTGATCTTAAATGAAACATCATTCAGAACCCAATCATCCAGATATTTAAAACTCACATGATCAAACTCAATTTCTCTGACTTCAGAAAGTTCCTCTGCTCCAACCTGATCTTCTATTTGCGGCTTGAGATCTAAAACCTCAAACATCCTTTCAGCGGCAGCAATCCCTCGTTGAATATGACTATTTTCCTCTGCAAACTTCTTGATTGGCTCATAGAAGATGTAGAGCATACCACAATAAAACATCACCTCTGCAACACTCATTTGAAGGACATAGAGTCCATAAATCAACGCTGTTGCCAAAAACATCATCCCAATAGTGTGGACTATCGGCCGGGAAGAGAGATCATAACGAGCGCTTTTCTTTTCCAATGCCGCCATCCGCTCATTTTTCTCTCGATATTTCTTCAAGGAGAAATCTTCCATAGCAAAAATTTTAACTGTCTGGATCCCTCCAAGAAAGTCGAGTAGGACTGAGGTAAAATGTTCTTGATTTTTCTGAATTTGCTTCGAAATCCGTTTCACCCGACGTGCTAAAAAAACAATCGGAAAAACAATTAAAGGAAATCCGAAAAAAATAATCAGAGAGAGTTCCCATGAAGTTAAAAAGCACAAAGCAAGAGTTGTTGCGATCGTGAACGGCGTCTGCAAATAATTCACAAGACATGCGTTGATCGCTTCTGCGATCTGCGCTGCATCGCCAACAACACGCGAGGATAAGCTACCCATGTTGTGTTGCTGATAAAAACTCATCGGCAATGATTGGATGTGCTCAAAGTAGCTTTGCCGTAAATCGCTGCTAATCCGAATAGCCATAAGTCTAGTAGAAAATCGATGAATGAACAGCGTAATGGCTTTAAATAGGGCTACAAAGACGACCATCCAGGCAAGGTTCATCACATTACCGGTGACATTAAATTTACTATCAACGGCATTCATGACTGTTTCTATAAAGTCTTTGTGTCGCCATTTAGCAAAAAATGCAGAAGCCGCCTCTACATTAATCTCCCCTTTTCCCATTACGTCAATTTCGCGGAAACGCGTTTCAAGCTGGGGGTGAGTAATCACATTTGTTCGGACAAGATGCCCATTTTCAATTGGTGCAAAAAGCTCAAAAAATTCGGGGCCTTTTTTTGTGATAACGCCCAAAGTAAAAATTTCAAGCTGGGAGGCCAGGGTAAGCAGAAGCATCGCCACAACAGTTATTATGATGCGGAGTTGATATTTTTTTTGCTTAAAGGCGATAAGAAAAAGACGCTTCATCCTTCCGCTTTATCCACTCTTTCTTCAGATTGGCCCATGCGGCGGAATTTTTGATACCGCTGCTCTAAAAGAATTGTATGGGGAATCAGTTTAAGCATGTTCCATTGTTCTAAAATAAATTCCTTAACAAAGCCGTATGTTTGTTGCGGGTCGTGATGCGCGCCTCCAAGAGGTTCTTTAATAATGGCATCAACAATATGCAAATCGAGCATATTTTCAGCGTTAAGCTTCAATGCTGCTGCAGCTTCAGACTTTTTGCTTGATTCTTTCCACAAAATTGATGCACACCCTTCCGGCGAGATCACAGAGTAGTAGGAGTGTTCTAACATTCCGATAACATCGCCTACGGCCATGCCTAAGGCTCCTCCGGAGCACCCTTCACCGATAACAACGACAATAATCGGTGTTTTCAGCGACGTCATATCACGAAGATTCTCAGCAATAGCCCATGCTTGCCCTCGCTCTTCAGCTTCTAGACGAGGATTAGCTCCTGGAGTATCGATAAGAGAAACAACTGGTAAATTAAACTTCTCGGCAAATTTCATCAAACGCATAGCCTTACGAAATCCTTCAGGATTTAACATACCGAAATTATGGCGGATACGGCTCTCTGTATCAAACCCTTTTTCTTGACCTATGATAACGCATTTCATATCGCCAATAGTCCCCAATCCTCCAACAATAGACTGAACATCTGCAAACGATCGATCACCGCAGAGCTCATGAAAATTAGGAGAAAGGTTTTTGATGTAGTCAACTGTATGTGGACGAGAAGAGTGACGACAGATCGTAACACGCTGCCATGGGCTTAGTTCCGAGTAGACTTTTCGCTTAAGAGACTCTAGCTTTTTTTCGAGTTTATCGATCTCGCTTGTAAATAGACGATCTGTTTGATTTTGTTTCTTTAGATGTTCTATCGTCTTGATGTATTCGTAGATTTGCTTTTCATGCGGTAAAATATCCAATGAATTCTCCTAAAGTCAGCGTTCTATCCCGGGCAACTTAGCTTCGTAAAAGTCCTTAACGAGTTCTATTGTTGTCGGTCGTGTAATAATAATAGCAAAAAGCTCCTCAATATCCGGTGTCGCTAGGCGAATGCAGCCATCGCTTTCATATTTCCCTAGACTTTCTTTCCGCTCAACAAGCTCTCCCTTATCGTTCGGCTGCCATGGTAGGCCATGAATGCCAAAACCTTCAGCTGCTGCTGAACAATCCCCCATTTCTTTATCAAATGGGATCCATCGTGTTCCAAAAACACGGATAAGCTCTACTTTCTGACCGTTATGAAAGCCTGTAAGCTTAGGTTTATAGATCGCTATTTTACTACCTAACGTGTACTTGCCGAGCGGTGTCAACATTCCAGAAGATTTCGTACTGTCAATACGTCCAAGGCCTACGTTATACGATTTAACCAAAACCCGCTCATTCGTATCGAGATCGATATAGTAAAACCACATTTTACATCGAGATGTATCGATCAACAGTAAAAACTGGATCTTCTTATCAGGGTTGAGAACATTAAAACGGTCCCCTTCACTCACATCCTGCTTAAAATAATCAGCCTTACCGTTTAAGCTGCGGGCGATGAAATGCCGTGACGTAGCATAGTGAGAAGCATAATCTGAAAGCCATGCAGGACGCCCTTTTTGCCAAGGAACGCGACTTTTGTATGTTACGGTTAAAACGATTGGAAATTTCGGACCTGTTTTATTAAAAAACTCTTGGATTCTGTCAGCTTCCGGCAAAGGAGAGTCTGGACGCGGAGGCGCTGGAACAGGGGTAAGAACAGGCAATTCTTCTTCTATTTCTTGCGGCGCATATTCCTCTTCCGGAAGATCCATAGCGATATCCCCTTCAACATCGGAAGAAGATTCGACCTCAGATACAGAAGAATTTTTCGAATGTTTTATTCCAGCAGCAACCGCAATTAAACCGAACAAGGTTGCAGCAAGAATAAGAAGAACTTTAGGAAACGACATAGACACCAAAACTTAACAAGGTTCTGACTTTATCATACAAGGTACCCCAAAAAGAAGAAAGTTAAAACTGGAGTTAATAACGCCAAGCAATAATTCCGGTCACGCCAAAGGAGTGCCAAATGGCTCCACCAAAGCGGCCAACCCCCTCAAACGGAGGTTCATCTTCTGGATAAATCTTTACATGTTCACTTCCGTGCTTCGTTCTAAACATCCGGTAGGTTCCTGTGACACCAAAAGACCAATTGTCCCAGATTTCCCACTTCCCTCCAAGCACTCCCACATATCCATATCCGTATGCTTTTTGGTAAAATGGACCGATATCTTCACGGAGATTCCAACGTCCGTGCCCTCGGTATGTCAACATGTGCCATTGAAAACTACCAAACAAATAAGCACAACGCTCAACCTGCGCCGTGAAATCTAATCCAATCCAAGGACCAAACCAGCGCGTTGTGTAACGGCTATTTAACCCCGGAATCGGCCCGAGCGCATTTGGATCTAACGAAATATCTTGTGTTGCAGAGTACATATGGAGATATTGAGCGTGTTGAGAATAGCCAATCAATGGCGTTGCAACAAGACGACTGCAATTCGATGTGACTCGGTATCCCGCAGCAGCGCTGTAATCATAAACATACCCTTTAGCAGCTTTTCCATGAGATAACGAATAAATATCCGTTTTGTCATCCCCTGCATAATCTGCATCGCGATAACGCCCGTGGTAAATGTGACCGTAGTCCCCTTGTAACCGGATAGCATAATTCGTGCAAGAAACATACTCGGCAAATCCTTTATACTCAATTATCCGGAGATCTCTCCATTGAACTTCTGAAAGAGTATTTGGAAAATTGTCGAAACCGGGAAGGCTCCATTTAAATTTATCAGCACGAAATCCGACCCCAGCATCAATATTTAATGGCGAAGGCCAGGATGAATATTGGCATGTTTTCGGCTGAGGCCACCCATTGCATGAAGGAGCGGCGACAAGAGGGGCGGCCCCTAGCAAGCAAAGTGAGATTAGACCTCTTGCATACCGAACAAAACTTCGCATAAATCCCCTTATCCTCAATTTCTAAGAACAAACCTTTGAGCCAAGCGTAGCATTCACAATCGGCTTTGGCAATTGGAATACCACATCTTCCTGAGTATATACAACATTTTCCACTTCTGTGACACCAAGTTCTTTTAATCGTTGAATACATCTTTGTACAATAGCTTCTGGAGTCGAAGCGCCGGCTGTAAGACCAATAACTGTTGCTTTTTTCAACCACTCGGGGTGAATTTCATTTTCGTCATTGATCAGATACGAGTCGATTCCCCGCTTTGATGCAACTTCACGTAAACGATTTGAATTTGAACTCTGCGGATCTCCAACAACCAAGACCAAATCTGTTTGATCTGTGATCTCCATTAAAGCCATCTGTCTATTTGTCGTCGCATAACAAATAGAGGAACTCGGTAACGTCACAATCTGAGGATATTTTGACATGAGAGCTTCTGTGATCTCTTTGACATCATCAAGACTGAGAGTTGTCTGTGTGATATAAAATAATTTTTCCTGCTGGCTGAACTGCAATGAAAGAACATCTTCAACCGACTCTACAATTGTTGTCACCTGCGGAGCTTCTCCTGCAGTACCTATGGTTTCAACATGATTGCGATGGCCTATTAAAATGATTTGATACCCTTGGGAAGCAAACCGCTTAACTGCAGAGTGAACACGAGTTACGAGACCGCATGTGGCATCGATTTCAATCAGATGGCGCTCCTTTGCCTGGTCCCTTACCGCTGGCGAAACACCATGCGCTGAATAAATAAGGCGTGCTCCAACAGGAACGTCATTGAGATCTTCGATAAAGATCGCACCTTTAGCTCTTAATCCGTCAACCACGTGCCTGTTGTGGACAATCTCATGTTTCACATAGATTGGCCCCCCCCATATTTGCAAAGCTTTTTCAACAGTTTCAATGGCTCGTTCGACGCCAGCACAGAAACCACGAGGCTGTGAAAGCAATAATCTTTTCATGTTTTGCGTACCCCTTCTAGAAAAGGGGAATTATAGGGGAAGAAAATGAAAAAGGAAAGAAAAAAAAGAATGTTTAATCAATGTTTTTTAATAATTTGGAAGCATCCATTAATCTCTCATATATATCTTTTGTTGTTAGACAGTTGCAAGCAAATTCAATCTCTTCCATTATTTTTTTTCTTTCTTCACTACTTGCAGGCTTCAGCAGTTTCTTTAACGGTAAATCTTTCGCTAACTCATCGTTACTCTTCATCAGATCCTGAACAATTTCGTAAGCAGTCTTTGCCAATATCAACCTTTCTCTAAATCCAACGATGAAGGCTCTCTCGTCGGAAAAAGGATTTTTATTCCACTTCGGCTGGACTAATACAACCTCCAACTCATCGATAGAGGAGCATTCTTGGATGGAGTCTCCGAGTGCTGTCTTTTCAATAGAAGGGTATTTTTTTAATTCTTCTGTAAGAAGCTGCTGCACAGAAGCATGAAAATCAAAGCTTGATAATGTATTTTCCCAAAGGTGCGGAGGAAACCCAGGGAGGAAAAATTCCCCTATTGACATTCCTAATCCATAGGCATCACAAAAAGGAAAAGCCCACCCTTCCTTTGTTAAATTATCCCAATAACAGTATTTGGTAGACCTCTGTGCTCTTTGTCCTTCTTGTCTGAGCATGTCAAAATCACATACGACCCCTTCAACATCTTTATTCTCATTGATCTTTAATAAAATATTGGCCGGTTTCATATCTCGGTGAACATACCCTGCTTGATGGATTAGATCCAATGTTCTCGCCACATCGCTTACAACAGCTAATTTTTCTCTGGCAGAAAGAATACGTTGCAAAGGTTCTTTTTTAAAATCCGTAGGAATAAATCCATTGGTGATCAAATCGTGAAGATCTCCATTATATCGGCGCTGCTTGAGATACAAAATTTTCTCCGCTTCACCATTCAATTCCGGTAAATGCTTTTTAAGAATTTCCATTATTTTCATATCCGGATTATTATTAGCAATTTCCGTTAATTCTTTGTGAATTTCAAGGCTGTCCAAAACTTGATCTTTATGGATAACTTTAGGGCCAATATGCGCAGAAATAGAAGGTTCGTCGAGAATTTTTCTAACCTTGTTTTTCAGTTTCAACTCTATATTGAAACTGTGCGCTGCATAGATTTTTTTATAGGTTCCTTCTTTGATCAGATCTCTTGTAGAAATCATCACATCGACCACTTTGTTGTTCCCCTCTGGAACTTCAACCCAGACATCAACCTCGGAAGAAACTTCTTTTTTACCTACATATTTTGTTGATTTAAAAAGTGGAATCTTAATTTTCATCCCAGATAGCTGAATACTCTTCCCCTCACAGAGCTTACCTTTTTCTGAAAGATCATTAATTTTTCTACATAGGGCAGTTGCAAGATCCGATAGATCGCCAATATCTGTTCGATCAGAAAACTGTTCTCTTAGTTGAGGAAGAATTTGCGAAGGCAGGACAACTTTATTTCGAGCAAGGACCCCTTTAAAACCTGCCGTAATTTTTGAAGCAGCACAGGCTCTCTTTAAGCGTTCCTCCAAAGTTTTTTTTTCTTCTTTAGAGACTTTCTCCGCTCCTTGGTATTCTTCCAATCGCATCAACACTTTCTTTGCCTGTTTGCTAGTCAAAAGATGTTTACCCACTCCGTCAATAACGATTTCCCAGATAGTAGACTCACTAAAGCTCTGTTTTTTTCCGTGACTTGTAGTAAGCCCGATTTTTATTTTTTCCCAAAGCTGCTGTACGATTTGCTCTTCTCTTTTTTTATTTAAGGGTAATGGAGAATCCGAAGGACTCGGACTTCCAAGCCTTTTTATCAAATTATCATAAAAATTTTTAAAATCGGTTTTAAAAAACATTTTCCACACCATTAAAAAGGCATCCAAAACTGAATTATAAAATAAAATAAATTTTACCTCAATCAT
>JBAWZJ010000062.1:0-9488 GCA_037143085.1 Parachlamydiaceae bacterium
TAGAGCATCACGTTGCCAACGTGAGGGTCGTGAGTTCGAGCCTCATCGCCCGCTTTTTTCTCGTTTGCGGGCGTAGCTCAGTGGTAGAGCATCACGTTGCCAACGTGAGGGTCGTGAGTTCGAGCCTCATCGCCCGCTTAATTACTTACTTAGGAGAGAGTTTTTGTGACTAATCAACAATCAACATTCAAAAACGATTCTATCGCTGTCACTGTTTCAAGAGAACCTGGCTGCAAAGTACGCTTAGAAACCATCGTATCTCCGCTTGCTGTCGAAGCGGCATACAAGAAAGGGATCGCTATCGTAAAAAAGGAAATTTCAGTCCCTGGATTTCGTAAAGGGAAAGCACCGGACTCTATGGTGGTAACAAGCTACGCAAAGTACATCGACAAAGAGTGGAAAGACGTCCTGACAAATACAGCATTAAACGATGCGATCAAACTTACAGGCGAGAACCCTTTCAACAAAAACATCTCCTCAGCTGAACTAAAGCGCATTTCGAAAGATGACGGCGCTCTCCTTGTTTTCGAATACGAAGCTGCTCCAGCGGTTCCTTCACTCAATCCTGATGACTTTTCAGTTCCTCAAGTTGATGTGAAACCTGTTACAGACCAGGAAGTGAACGATCTCATCGAAAAACTACAACTTCAAAATGCTTCTTGGACAGACATCACGGACCGTCCTGCTCAAGAGAACGATTACGTTGTAGTTAGTATTGATGATGTTAGCGGCAGCTCCCCACGTCACATATGCCAAGAAGCTCTCCTCCATGTAACAGATACAGGAATGGAACCTTGGCTAAGAAAGTTGATGATCGGCCTTAATGGCGGAGAATCAGCCGAAGCGATGAGTGAAGCACCAAAGCATGCCGATGACTGCTCCGGTTGCGCCGATGGAACCCATGCAGATAACTCCGATTTTATCCCTACATTATGTCGCGCGACAGTTCACACTGTTAGACAAGCAACACCACATGCTCTTGATGATGAATTGGCAAAAAAACATGGTGCTTCTAGCGTCGAAGACCTCACGGAAAAAGCTAAAAAAGCGCTCGAAAATCAAGCTTTGAATGATCAAAGAGAAGCTCAACGAAATTTCATTGAAAAGACAATCTTAGAAAAATATCGCTTTGATATGCCAGCTTCTCTAGTCGAAGGAGAGCTTGCTGGAATGGAAGCTGCAATCACTCAAAAGATGAAAGCGGAACATGTTCCTCAAGAACAAATCAACGCAGAGACAAAAAAGCTTAAAGAAAATGTGCGACATAAATACGAGAGAGATTTTCTCCTTTACTTCATCACACAAAAAGCAGCCCGCGAGCACAATATCACGGTAGGCAAAGAAGAAGTGACAATGGAGTTGATGAAGCAAATGTTTATGGAGCAACAAAACAAAACAGCACAAAACTCGTTCGACAACATCAAAGAACGTCAATTCCAGATTGAAATGCAGTTACTCGCCACAAAAGTTTTAGACTTTCTGATTGAAAAATCGAAGTAAAAACTAACCTTACGCAAACGGAGCTACATTTCGGTTGAGCCAAAGCGGCCCCTGGGCTGCAGCGTTGTAAGAGGGGTAATATTAAACAATATGACCGCTCTTACAACACTAGCTTTCGCTTCAGCCCAATGTCGCTCGGTGTGCGTAAGGCGAGTAAAAATACTTGACGATCAACAGCCAGTGAATTATACATTCCACTAGTCTCTAATGACGCATATTTACGTCATTAGACATTAAAATAAAGAGAGAATAACCCTCTCCAGCCAGACATTTCAAAACGAGGTGACACTATGCCCGAAAAAAGACCATCACTATCACTAACCCCTTACGTCATCGAAGATACCGGCCGCGGCGAACGCTCAATGGATATCTATTCGCGCCTTCTGAAAGACCGGATCATTTTCATTGGAACTGAAATTACCGACCATGTCGCTAACGTCGTCGTTGCACAGCTTCTTTTCTTACGTATGGAAGATCCGAAGAAAGATGTTCATGTTTACATCAACTCCGCTGGAGGCTATATCACAGCAGGCTTAGCCATCTATGACACATTACAATGGATGGGTTGCACAGTTCATACTTATTGTATCGGACAAGCATCATCGATGGGTGCTTTGCTCCTCACAGCAGGAACAAAAGGAAAGCGGTTTGCCCTTCCAAACAGCCGTGTCATGATCCACCAACCTTATGGAGGGGTCGGAGGAACTTCTGCTGATATCGCGTTGCAAGCAAAAGAAATTCTGATCTTAAAACATAGAATCCACCACATCATGGCAGAGCATACAGGACAGCCTATCGAAAAAATTGCAGCCGATTCCGAAAGAGATTTCTACATGAGCGCTGAAGAAGCAAAACAATATGGTCTGATCGACGAAGTTGTCGCACCCAAAAAAACACAGAAATAATTTTAGAGACAAATGAATAAAAAAGCACCGCCACAAAACCCATCAGACTCTATATCATGTTCATTCTGCGGAAGAACAGAAGAGGCTGTCGAAAAATTAATCTCAGGACCCAGCGTTTATATCTGCGACAAGTGCATCCGCCTTTGCACAGGAATCATCGAAAAAAAGAAACCAACAAACTACGACTTCAAAATCTTGAAGCCTAAAGAAATCAAAGAACGCTTAGACAGTTATATTGTCGGTCAAGAGAAAGCTAAAAAAGCAATTTCCGTTGCTGTTTATAACCACTACAAGCGGATTAGCTCTAAAGACAAGGAGTCCGCGGTTCAGCTAAGCAAATCTAACGTACTTCTTTTTGGACCAACGGGTTCCGGTAAAACATTAATCGCAAAGACACTGGCTTCTATTTTAGATGTTCCGTTTACAATTGCCGATGCGACAACTTTAACAGAAGCGGGATATGTTGGAGAAGATGTTGAAAACATCATTTTACGACTGCTTCAAGCTGCTGACTATGATGTGGCAAAGGCTGAGCTGGGAATCATCTATATCGATGAAATCGACAAGATTGGCCGGACGACAGCAAATGTATCAATCACAAGAGACGTTTCCGGTGAGGGTGTACAACAAGCTCTTCTTAAAATTGTTGAAGGAACGATTGCGAATGTTCCTCCAAAGGGTGGCCGGAAGCATCCGAACCAAGAGTATATTAAGGTTAACACAGAAAATATCTTGTTCATCGTTGGTGGCGCTTTTGTCAATTTAGATAAGATCATCGCAAAGCGTTTGGGAAAAACAACGATCGGCTTTGCAACGGGAGAAAAAGAAGCTATTGACCCTCATCAAAAGAGCTTGTTATTGGCAAAAGCTGAACCAGAAGATTTCATCCACTTTGGAATGATTCCTGAATTCATTGGCCGCTTTAACAACATAGCAAACTGTAATGAGTTATCAGTCGAAGACTTAGTAACGATTCTGACAGAGCCGAAAAATGCGATCATTAAGCAGTACGTCTCGCTATTCGAAATGGAAGATGTGAAGCTTCGCTTTACAGATGGCGCTGTCCGCGCGATCGCAACGAAAGCCAAAGAGGCTGGAACGGGAGCTCGTGCTTTGCGGATGATTCTAGAAAACCTGATGCGTGATTTGATGTTTGAGATACCATCTGATGACACCGTAATGGAAGTTATTGTTGATAAAGAAAACATTACTGACGGTGTTCCTCCTGAGGTTAAACGGTCAACAAAAAAAATTGCGTAATAAAAAGCAAAAATAAATTTCAATATTTCTCTACATGAGATGTTTCCATCTATTTTTGCCTTTGCGTTGAATTGGTAGAATGCTGTAGCAATAGGTCTAGTATGGCAAGTTACACATTTGTTCGAACAGATTCTTATGTTTCTCCAATTTACCGCGTATTGGTTCCCCCTGAGGATAGGCTCCTATTTCCTGAAAAAGAGGAGCCTATTCCAAAATCTTGTGAAAAGAAAATAGGCTTCATCGCTAAAATAGGCGATTCGACGGTAGGGATTCTTGTTGTCCATCTTAATAACGCCTTAAAAACCGCTTCATTTCACACCCTCTATGTTCATCCTTCCCACAGAAACCGCAAAATAGCTTCTAAACTGCTTTCTATGGCTGTGGAAGAGATGCAAAAAGAAGAGGTTATTGTCTCTACTCTGCTTTATGAGAAAGAAAGCCCTTATACCCCTTATGTCCAGTCTATGTTAAAAGCTGGTGAATGGAAGGGGCCGCGGATATTGATGATCCGGTGCTATTTCGATCCTTACACATTCAATGCTCCATGGATGCATCGTCACTACCGTTACCCACCCGGATACGAAGAATTTTTCTGGAAAGATCTTACACCGGAAGAAAAGATAAAACTGAAAAATGCTGAAAGCGATCAATTATATCCTTCAGAGCTTTCCCCATTTTATCAAGAAGAAAAAATTGAATTCATGAATAGCTTAGGCTTGCGTTTTGATGGTAACGTTGTCGGTTGGATGATTACACATCGTGTCGATCCGGACACCATTCGGTATTCTTCTTTTTTTATTTTACGTGAATTCCAAAATAGAGGAATTGCGATAAAACTACTTGCAGACAGCTTGCTAATCCATGAAAAATCTCTAACTAAATATGCTGAATTAGAGGTCCCCTATGTCATTGTTTCTTCTCAATGGATACATCTTATAGAAAAACGACTGATCCCTTACAGCAAACGTGTTTCGCATCTACTGCAAGCGTGGATTTAACAATCTGAGTGAAGGGCGCGTGAAATGATACAGCGATATGCCGGTAGCTTTCTTAAGGTATCCAATCTCTCATCATAGAAGAGGCTAACTCGATAAGGCAAAGCTTTGTTCTTTTCAGCATTTTCAAGGTAATGGAGAGCCGCTAACTGATCATTATTTACTCACCTTACGCAAACCGAGCGACATTTGGGTTGAAGCGAAAGCTCTCGCGGTTCGAAGGTCGAAAATGGGTTAGTATGAGGCAATACAACCCCATTTTCGACCTTCGAACCCCGGGGCTTTGACGCTAGCCAAATCAGACAATTTAAGTGAAACAGTGTACTAGCGCCTTATTCAATAAATCAACTACAATTTAAACTTAGTCCTCCCCCTGTTTGTTGAGGATACGAGAGATAAAGAGACGGTAGGCAGGTTGATCTCTTAATGAATCTAGCCATTCATCATGTATGACATCATCCAGATTTGGAAGAGCTTCGCTCTGTTCGGCTCTTTCGAGATAATGGAGAGCAGCTTCCGGATTATTGTTCAAGGCGTGAAGGCAGGCTAAATTGTAAAATGCATGTTGGTTGCCAAGAGCTAAGGATTGCTGTAGCTTCATCTCTGCGAGAGAAAAAAACTTTTGACTCATATCGGAATGTGTTGTTGGGTCATTAGTTAGCACTGCGAGATGGAGAAAAGCTAAACCGTAATCATTCCAAGCCACCTCATCTTCAGGGTCGTGTTGAACTACCTGTTGAAATATTTCGACGGAATTATTAAAGAGGCTAACATCAGAATTTAGCTCTCCCAAATGCGAGAGGGATAATGCTAGATTATAACGTGCGTGATGATATTCGGGGTCTAACTTCAAGACGTGAAGCAACACCTGTATAGCTCTTTCGTAATAAATGGCTTCATCATGAAAATCTCCAAGAAAATCGAGAGAGCAGCCGTAGTTATACAACCACTCGAGTTCGACGTCATCTCCCTCAACGGTGTCGAGACGGCTACTGATTGCTTGCTCAAACTTCTCTGCTGCTTTTTCAATATGAGCACGGTCGTTGGTCATTTCGCCAAGCTTCATCAAGGCTACTCCCCAATCACTGAGGAACTGGGGGGAAATCCGGACCCCTTTATCTGCTGCTTGATTGCAATAAGATACAGCCCTTTCTATGGCAACCATGTCATCTTTCAGTTCACCTATAGCTAAATAGGCTAATACAATACCGTGAAGAAGACGGTAGTGGACGGCGTTAAGGGATAGCCCTTTTTGAAAATTGTCTATAGCCTTTTCATAATATTCTGCATCAGTAAAATAACGTCCGAACTCACTTAAACACGTTCCATGGATGTACCATGCTTCTGGGTCTTCAGGAAGGGCATTAAGGGCGTCTCGTATTTTTACTTCAGCAACACGAAGGAGCTCTAGATTTTCTGAATATGCAGCGGTGACCATCTCCGCTTCTCCCCACTTGAGAATGATGTAGGGATTATTTCCTTCAATTTCTGCCGATTGTTTAAATTTGGAAAAACTGGACTGGACCCATTCAGCATCATGTTCATTTTTACCGAAATCGGCATGAAGTTCGGCCCAGCGGAGCCATATGGTGCCATCTGCTTTATTGAGGTCTATAGATCTTTCAAAACACTCATCGGCTTTATAGAAGTATTCGGAAGACTCTGTAAAGTTGTATAACCGTTGTTGAGTACAAGCTAGATTTAGCCACACTTCGTAGTTTGTTGGTGATGAGATCGAAGCTTTTTCGTAGTGGTCTGCAGCTTCCAGGAAAAGTTCTTCTCTGCCGATTAGGCATGCGAGCTCAATGAGTATATTGCCGTAATCATTATGGAATTCTCCAATATCCTGCCCTTGTTCCTCGGCCATGCGGAATTTTTCCAATGCACTAAAGAAGTCGACGGCTTCGCCTGACAACTTTCCTTGATGGTATGAGACTACGCCCCAATGCCAATAGAAGGTGTCGAGCTGTGCTGTATCTGTTAATTTGCCAACCCTTTCCCCTTCTTTGAATTTCTCGTCAGCTTGTGTAAAGTAGTCGCCGTTTTCGTAGAAGACGCCCATGCGGACGAGTATATTTCCCCATGAGTGCCAAGCGTTAACAAAATGAGGGTCCATTTCGGTGGCTTTTTCTAAGCAGCTTGCGGCTGCTGTAAGGCAGCGGATATTTTGCCCTTGAGAGGCATAGACAAGAGCTTGTTGAAAAAAGACAAAAGGGCTATGAGAGGCAATGCGTGAGGCTAGCTCAAAGCTTTCCAACACCCGTTTGTCACCCTGGCGCATTTGTAGCTCCCCTTGTTTGACAAAAAGGATCCCTAGCAACTCTCTTTCGTGATGTGACATCGTATCCCAAGTCATGGGTTCCATATAGGAAACTAACTCATCAAATGCTTGGTTCGCTAAAATCGCCTTAAATTTTTCTTGAATCGACATAAACCCTTAAGTATGAAAAGAAGTCCATTCTAAAGTATTTTGATTTAAATTACAATTAAACTCGACTTTATACCGAAAGTGATTCAAAAGTTGGCATTCCAAGCTGCGCGAAAATCCCCGCGGATCGAAAGTCGTAACTTGGTCAGTACTAATCAAGCGGATCCATACTAAACCTCTAGAGGTTAAACATTTCTTACTGCTGCGATCATTTCAGACAACTCTACTATGGGTTGCCCACACATACCTTTATGACAGAGATACAAAGTCGTTTTCCCATCAATGGGCTTTTGTTCCTTCAAGAAAGGGATGAGATCCATTAGTTTTTCATCATTCGGACGCCTCCAAATAACAGCCCGGTGAGGAAGATGTGCGTGATAGAACAGCTGGCGCAACTCCTCTTGATGGTGTTGTTCTTCATTTAAGGCTATGACCGCTGTGATATTCTTTTGATCGTAGTAGCGAAGCAGATTTAATGCATGATAGCAGTAACCGGGTGAGTAGTTATCCATGAATTCTTCGACAGCCTTTAGGATATCTTCCGCTTGTTCCAAATATCCCGCATCGAGAGTCATTTGATAAAGTCTCAACAAATTTTCGCAATGGATTGCGTTGCCCGAAGGTTCGGCGCCATCAGAAAATTGAGTTTTTCTTAGGATAATATTTTCATCTTTTCCATCTGTTTGATAAAAAGCTCCGCCTTCAATTTTGAATTCATCTTTAAGAATTTCAGTCATTGCGAGAGCCCATTCCAACCATTCGCTCCCCTCCCCTGTTTCAAAGAGGGAAATTGCGGCACGGATTAAAAAAGCATAATCATCAAGTACAGCTGGATGCATTCCTTCCCCATCACGCCAGCGACGCAGCAGATGGCCATCTTTCCATAAGTTTTTTTTTATAAATTGGGCTGCGCGCACTGCCGCAGAAGAATATCGATTCTCATCAAAAGCCGCGCCGGCTTCTGCCATTGAAAAGATCATTAACCCATTCCATCCGCTCAAGATTTTATCATCCTTAAACGGACGCTCTCGACGCTCTCTCGCTTTCCATAGAATCTGACGTTGTAAGCCAAAGGTCCCCTCCAATTCTTGAAGGTCTGCGCCAACTTCTACAGCAAACTCTTCAAGGCGCTTTGGCGTATGGAGAATATTTCTTCCGTCGAAATTACCCGCCGATGTGATTTGATAGAACCGGCAAAATAATTTTGCTTCTTCATTTCCTAAGAGATTGCACACCTCATCTTTGGTCCATGTGTAAAACAGCCCTTCTATCCCCTCGGAATCTGCATCTTCGGCAGAGTAGAAGCCTCCTTCAGGATGAGTCATATCGTGCAGGACATAATTCAGCACTTCTTCACAGATAACCTTATAGAATTTTCTCTGCGTCATCTGCCAAGCTTCGAGATAACTGTAAGCTAATAAGGCGTTGTCATAGAGCATCTTTTCAAAGTGAGGGACAAGCCAATGTTCGTCAACACTATAGCGGGAAAAGCCCCCACCCAAATGATCGTAAATACCGCCCCTTTGCATCATATCCAAGCTTTTTTCTGCGAGGAATAATGAACGGCCATCCCCGCTCATCGTTGCATAATTAAGTAGAAAATTCCATTGATACCCGATAGGAAATTTTGGAACGCCACGAATGCCGCCGTAAGCAGGATCGGCCATTTTAAATAACATTTCCGCAGTATTTTCAGCCTGCTCTTTAGGAGGGATAACCTCCCCCATCAACTGAACATTTTCTTCAAAGACCTCAACAATTCTTTCTGACTGTTCAAGAACTCTCTCTCTATTTTCCTCTTCACCCCATATTTCTTCGATTTTATCGACGAGATCTATCAAACCGGTCAAGCCATGGCTAGCGTTTGGCGGCAGATATGTGGCTGCAAAAAATGGATATAGCTCGGGGGTTAAAATCACATTAAGCGGCCAGCCAGCAGCGCCGGCCATAAGCGTTTGTGAAAATTCCATATATAGACTGTCAACTTCTGGAAGTTCTTCCCGGTCCACCTTAATATTAATGAATGCGCGGTTCATCCTTTCAGCGATCTCTGGATTTTCAAAAGATTCTTTTTCCATGACATGACACCAGTGACACGTGGCATAGCCTATCGACAAAAAGATTGGCTTATCTTGGTCCCGCGCCGCTTGAAAAGCCTCTGATCCCCAAGGATACCAATCAACGGGATTATGAGAATGTTGCAGCAAATAAGGAGATTTTTCTTTAATTAATCTATTGGTGTATAAATCGGCCATATCTAACGACTCCTGCTAAAAATCGAATCTTTTGAAAAGAGGTATCCGTAATTTCTTTCAAACATTGGCCCAGCGGATCAAACATCGCAAGTTGGTTAGTATTAATCAATACGAACCAACTTGCGATCTTCGATCCCCAGGGATC
>JBAWZJ010000063.1:0-9449 GCA_037143085.1 Parachlamydiaceae bacterium
CCAGGGGGAAGCCGAGTGAGTTCCCTCTCTCGTTGTTCATCGCATTTTTTCTCTATTTCTCGGACGCGATGTCGGATGATTTCGAGATCCGAATTTTGTTGAGAAATCTCCTCTGCCATGCTAATATTCATCTTGTCTTGTCCTTACAATGTAAGCCTGTTGAGTTGCCGCTCTGTAGACTTATGGTTAAATTGCCAATGTTCATTTTTCATGCCTCGTCCTCATTTCTGGTGCGGACGAGGTATATTTTTTTTCGTGCCTTCCTCTCATAGTTTTTTCCCTCCGTTCTTCTCCTCGATGATTTGAAAAAAGGTCGGGACGTTCACTAGAACACGGCGACCTACCCGAAAAAAAGCTTTATCAAAGCCATTGATCGAAGCATCTAAGATGATCGCTCGTAGCGCACTTTCTGATGGGTAGGCGAATTTCTCGCAAAACTGTTTTACTGTGACTAATTGAGCTTCTTGTACTGTCATTGCAACCTCCTCACTTGGTTGTTTTCTGGTTAAAGCTCTATTGTGGGGATTTACTATCTTTTTCTTAAGAAAAGAAAATTCGAAAGGGTCAGTCACTGACCCTTTCTCTCCTAAAATGCATTGAGTGTGACTGACCCTTTCTAATAGTTCGGCTTACCTATTTTTTTACGTTTTTTGTTTTCAGGCGATACACCCTCTCAGTTTTTGGTAGAGGATCGACATTACGAGCCCAAGTTACAAAAGTTGATCTTTCATACTCCTTCCTAAGATCAATCTTATCATCGATAATAGCTCTCATTAGTCTGTCGACAATAGTTTCTTGAGCAACTTGATAATCTTTCAACCATTCATTTCTCATCCATTCTTCAGCTATTTTTTTGTCTTGCACACGAATATCTTTTTTTTGAACAGGGATATTCGTTAATTGAAGCCTTGTAGATTGTTGAGTAATCTGAACCTCTACCATACTCAAGAAGGTGTCGATAAGATTGAGCAATTGCGCATGGGAAAGTGGATGGTCTTCAGGATTAGTCGACGAAAATCGATGGAGATAGGGTCTTATTTCACCTTGAATGCATAACACTTCAGCTTCTTGAACAGTTTTTGGTCTCAAGAAAATAGGTGCTGACGTAGATTTACAAAGAGTATATTGGGATAAGATCTTCAAAAAACCCAGTAAAATAGCCGGATCGCTATCTCGTTTTTCCCTCCACTTTTGAAGACCTATAGAACCTCGCCAAGAAAAAATAAAATCGATACAAGATGGAAAGTAAAATTTTTCAAATATGCCATAATGAAGACTGACTAATTGTACGAAGTCATTTTGGCCTTTTTTTTCAGTTTTGATAAGAGAAGTGACTTGCCATTGGTCTACACCATGACCAAAGTGATTGGCTAATTCCCAGCGCTCTTTCGTCGATATGGATTTATATCCATTTGTTTTTTTGGGGAATTTAGGAGCCCTTTCTTTTGGATCAATCTTAGTAAAGCCTATTTCAGCCCACCCTTCAAATAGAGGATCATTCCCAAAAGCAGCTAAAGGTGAAACGGCAAATATCAGGTTTGATAATATTTGTTCTAAATGTATGGCAGGCGATAAATTTTCACTATTATGCAGAGCTTTCCCTACTCTTTCAATGCAGTGTTCAACCGACGAATGCTTTGCAAAAGGTGATGTTTTCAGTTTATCAATTTTATCTTTCACCCATTCAATTGCTTCCGACATATTTTGGCTCAGAATTTTTTCAGATTTCTTCAAATCAGCTTCAAGAACTGATATATAAGAAGCCGTTTCCTTAGTGTTAGAAAGTGTATCCAAAAAATGAGGTAAATATTGAAGAATGGCTCCAGAAAGTTCTGCTCGATGGAGAATGCTACGCTCTATAAGGATTCTTTCAGGTAAGTGCTTAAACATGTTCTATTCCTTCTTGTGTTGATTATTTGATCCTTTTCCAAGCTTCTCCAAGAGGCTTCGTTTGCGTTCAAGACTGCGATGGCAGTACACACTGGCCATTTTCTTGGTCTTCCATCCAAAAATTTCCTGAAGATCTCCTTCGGTCGCCCCTTCATTAGCGAGGTCTGTCGCGGCTGTATGTCGGAGCATATGAAAGACAAAATTCTTTATTCTCGCTTCTTTCAAAGCGGTTGCGAAAGATTTTCGGATCGTAATCCCATGCTTTGTAGGCATGAGACGACGGCTCTTAAAAATGAATTCCTCGAGGGCCTCTCCGTAGGTTGGACACTCCTTTAAAACCTGGATGATCTCTTCTGTGATGGGGATCACGCGCTTATCGCCATTTTTGGTTTGCTGCATGGTGGCATAGCGGAGCTCAAAGTTAATGTCTTCCCATCGCAATTTCACGATTTCCCCATAACGCATCCCTGTGAGTAGCGCTAGATTGACAATGTGATAGAGGAATGTGTTTTTCGATTCCCGACACGCCTTCAAAAGAGCTTCCTTCTCACTGGCCGAGAGGCATCGGTCTCGCCCCTTTGATTCCTTTAGCTTTCTCACCTTTTGCATCGGATTGTCATCCATCCATTCCCACTCTTTAGATGCAACCGATAAAGCCCTTGAAAAAAGTGCCAAATATCGATTCACGGTTCCCGGACAGCGAATTGTCTTCTTCGTCGTCTTCTCGGACAATAATTTGTCCCGCACCTCGGCGATCGACGAAGGGGAGAGGTCGCGTAAAAGCATTGACCCCAATTCCTGTTTCCAGCGCAAAAGCAGCTGGACCTTTTTGGGATAATAGATAGGATGCTGCGGCACGCATTGTTCGATAAAGCGATCGATCAATTCACCGACCGTATGCTTGCGAGCTGCTGAAAGTCCTTTATAGCGACCATCTCTGATCGCAGCCTCAGTATCCTGAATCCATTTCTTCGCTTGAGTCTTGGTGCGAAAAGATTGACGTTGCGGTGGATGACCACGCAATCGAATTTCAGCGTGATGCATGACGCTCCCATCCCTTTTAGTTATCTCGCGGATCGTTCCCATATAACCTCCAAAATAAAGTATAGTACACTAGCACAAATGGCAAAAAACCAGAACAGCGGATATACAATCCGCCAAATATAAGATAAATTATTAACCTGAAAGCAGGTGTGAGCTATAAGACATGCCTTTTTTACGCACTTATTACGCAGTTCAAGAAAGATTTGACTGTTTTTTGCATGATTTGGTCGGTGTTTGCCGACAAAGAGAATTTTTTGACGTTCCCATCGATCCCATGATCTAATTATGGGTATGGGAACGGTTGAATGAACTGTAAGTTGCTGAAAATGAAATGGAAAGGAATCGCGTTCCCAGAATTCCCACTGTTCCCACGAAAAAATGGGGAAGTAGGAAAAGATTTCAGAAAAATCGGTCGATAGAAAGAGGTATTGCTTTGAATTGCGCTGGTTGTTTGTGGTCGATTGCGTAAAAATTGCGTAAAAAGAGGTTTTTACATGATTTGCGTAATGTGCAAAAACCCGTTCAGAAGTACGTGTGGAAAAAGTGGGGCAAGCTGGACTTGAACCAGCGACCAGCGGGTTATGAGTCCGCTGCTCTAACCGACTGAGCTATTGCCCCGAAAAGAAAAGAACAAAGAGCGAGTTTATATCCTCGCTCGCACATTGTACCAGGAAAATATCTCCAAATCAAGAACTTTTATCCACTGCCCCCTTCATAAAACGAGCTAAATCTTCTTTTAACTTAACAAGAGATGGATAATACAAATACATCATATGGCCACCCTGATATGTCTCCAACGTTACATGGCTCCTAAGAGCCGGATCCAATCCCAAATGGGCAAAGGTATATTCGGTCGCAAAAAATGGGGTCGCTAAATCCGTATAACCACTAGCTACAAAAACTTCCAGTAATGGGTTCTTACTCATCACTTCACACAACTTGTCACTGACATTAAGGTACTGGTTCTTCGCATCACCATAATCCCACGGCTGCACATCAGCTAAAACGGTGTACTCTTCATCTTTCTTCCAATTCAAATCGGTTCTTACATAATCGTTAAATGTAGCTGTAAAAAGTCCTATAATATTCTCAAAGCTAGGATCATATTCAAAAACATCATTGCACAGATCCGAGTCGATTCCTTTCAAACGTCCATCAAAACGTCCTACTGTTCGTCTCTGATCCAAAAGTAACTCTTTCGCAAAACGGAACATATGCAGTCTAAGATCCGATCTGTCTATATAATCTTTCGAAATACCTGTATAACGGGAAAGCTTCTCTACTGTTGCTGTTCTCTGCTCCAAAGATATTTTATCTCCCAACATCAATGCATGCGCATACTCTGTATAAGCAAATTGTTCGGCTTCAAGAAGGGTCTTTTGCTTATCTTGCTGTAGCTCAGGGGCGAGCTTGTTGTGATACAATGCCGTCGCTGTATAGGTGGGCAAATACAAGATGTAAGGGAGGTCATTACCGGAACGAAAACTGAGTGTCTGGAAATTCAATACGCAAGATATAAGGACGACTCCATTAAGGTCCAGATGCTGGTTGTCATGCAACTCAAGGGCTAATCCTGCTGCCCGTGTCGTTCCATAACTTTCACCTGCTAAAAATTTTGGCGAGGTCCACCGTTCATTACGTGTGACATAAAGGCGAATAAACTCGGCTATGGATTGTATGTCTTGATCAACTCCATGGAATTGCTTCGCATCTTCCACCGGACAGGCTCTGCTGTATCCTGTAGAGACGGGATCTATAAAAACGAGGTCTGTAACGTCCAATAAGGAATATGGGTTGTCATTAAGATGAAATGGCTGGGTTGCACGAACTCCTTCTTCATCAATATTTACTCGCTTAGGACCAAATGTCCCAAGATGTAGCCACACAGATGCTGAACCGGGTCCTCCATTAAAACAGAAGGTGATGGGGCGGGTTCTTTTATCGGTAACATCATCTTTTGTATAAGCAATATAGAAAATAGAGGCTTTGCTATTCCCTTGACAGTCGGTAAGAAGCTGTGTTCCAACTGTCGTCTGGTAGGAGATGTTTTTCCCTCCAATCTTGACTTGATGTGAGGTGATAACGACTTCTTCCTTAAGGCCGTTTTCTTTTTTTTGTTCCTCATTACCATTGCTTGTCTTTGCTGCTTCCTGTGCGGAATAAAGGCAAGAGGTGAGAGTTAAGCAGGTTAGTATTGATAAAATCAGTTGTTTAAACATTGGTGTTTCTCCATGGCAGAAAATAGGGATGGTATCATAGGGGCTAGGAAATCGCAAGGATTTCAACGAGTTTGTTAACAGGGAGCGGATCTAGGGTTTGAGGGTTCGTAAAAAGGGAGTTTATTAAGTCTGTCTGTTTTCTCGAGTAATGTGTCAATAGGTTGTTTTCAAACTTCTTGAGGATCAAGGGGTGCGCTTCTTGACGGCGTCTCCGATGTCCTAAAGGATACTCCACAACGAATCGCTCTGTTGACGATCCGTCTTTAAAATGGATTGTCACTGCATTGGCTATAGAGCGCTTCTCCGGATCGAGATAATCTTTACTAAATGAGGGGTTTTCAACGACTCTGATTTTTTCTCTTAATAGGTCTATTCGCATGTCTTTTGCCGATTCATCTTCATAATCTTCGGCTGTCAAATTTCCTTTGAGTAGCGCGACGGCTGTCATGTATTGAATGCAATGGTCTCTATCTGCCGGGTTTTTTAAGGGGCCTTGCTTGTCTATAATCCGAATGGCTGACTCATGGGTCTCGATAGTGATAGATTCAATTTCATGGATTCTATTTTTAATCTTTTGGTGAGCCTTAACAGCACACTCTACTGCTGTCTGGGCATGGAACTCTGCGGGGAAGGAGACTTTAAACAAAATGTTTTCCATAACATAAGAGGTGAGGGGGCGCTGGAAAGCAAAGGGTTTACCTTGGAAAAAAACGTCATATAAACCCCACTTTTTCGCTGTCAGGGCTTCGGGATACCCCATTTCTCCTTTTAACGTCATCATGGAAAGGAAAACTCCTCGGCTTGTCGCGTCGCCGGCTGCCCACGATTTGCGCGATCCTGTATTTGGGGCGTGTCTATATGTTCTCAAGGGGCCGATATCAATCCATGCGTTTGATATGGCGTCGGCGATTTGTTGCTTATTTCCTCCTAGCATGTGAGTAACGACGGCTGTCGTTGCAACTTTAACGAGGATGACGTGGTCAAGGCCTACTCGATTGAAGCTGTTGAGGATGGCTAATCCTCCTTGTATTTCATGCGCTTTGATCATTGCTGTAAGGATATCACGGGTCGTTAGTGGGGATTTTCCTTCTGCAATATTTTTTCTGCTAATGTAGTCGGCAACGGCAAGAATGCCTCCTAGATTGTCAGAAGGGTGTCCCCATTCGGCCGCAAGCCATGTGTCGTTGTAGTCCAACCAGCGGAGCATGATTCCTATATTGAAAGCTGCTCTGATGGGGTCGAGAACCCAAGTTGTTCCGGGAACACGGCTGCCGTTAGGGACGATAGTCCCGGGGACGACGGGCCCAAGGAGTTTGGTGCAGGCTGGGTAGTTCAGGGCTAGGATAGCACATCCTAATGTATCCGCAAGACATATACGCGCTGTTTCATATGCTTCGAGGCTTTCTATTGAATAGTCATGGACATAGTCGGAGATTAATGTGATGACGTCATTACATGGTGTCATCGATCATTCTCTGTCGCTGATATAATGCCAAGAACGGTTATGAGGTCCAACGTAATTGCTTGCTGGCCTAATAAGCTTATTGTGGGTCCGCTGCTCGATCAGATGGGCCGACCATCCAGCAATCCGCGACATTACGAATAGGGGGGTGAACATCGGCGTGGGAATGGAGCAAAAATGGTAGGCTAAAGCGCTATAGAAATCGAGATTTGGAAAGAGGTTCTTTTCCTTCCACATGACACGTTCGATCTCTTCCGCTTCAGGGAAGAGATAACCGTCTTCAGAAGATTCACTGAGTTTTTCCGCCCACCATTTGATGATGTTTGATCGTGGGTCAGATGTCGTATAGACTCGGTGGCCAAATCCCATGATAAGCTCTTTGTGCGCTAACATCTTGAGAATGCCTTCTCTCGCATCTGTTTGATCTTTGAATTTAAAGAGCAATTCGAGAGCTTGCTCGTTTGCTCCGCCATGGAGGGGCCCCCGCAAAGCGCCGATGCCTCCGCATATTGCCGAATAAAAATCGGAAAGGGTTGAAGTAATGGTGCGGACTGTGAATGTCGATGCATTGAAATCGTGTTCTGCATATAGAATCAAGGAAACATCCACGCACCGCCTAAATGCATCGCTTGGTGCTTTTCCAAAGAGGAGATGAAGGATTTGCCCTGCAAGAGTTTCTTCGTCGGTGTCCAAGTTCGGAGCTCTGCCATTGCGATGGAAGTGATACCAATAAAAGAGTATCGAAGGAAAAGAGGCGATAAGGCGATCGGCAATCGCAAATTCAGGGGTTTCATTTGTCTCTGGTTCAAGGGTTCCTAGGGCTGAACAGCCGGTACGAAGGACATCCATCATCGAGGCTGTTGGAGGTATGTTTTTCAAGATGATTTTCAGCGGTTCTGGAAGCTCTCTTAATGTCTTAAGTTTCTTCTTGTAGGCTTTAAGTTCATCCCCTGTTGGCAGTTCGCCACGCAGTAACAACCAGGCAACTTCTTCAAAGCAGGCGTGTTTGGCAAGGTCGTCTATGGAGTATCCTCGGTACAGTAAATTTTCCTCTTCGGCGCTGCACAGACAAATAGCTGAATCACTGACAACAACTCCAGCAAGTCCTCCGGATTTTTTTTTTGCTTCGTCCATTAGACTTTAACCTCTTTTTCGTAATTTTCATAATCGAGAAAGCCGTAAAGCTCTTCTCTTGTTTGCATTTGATCCAATAGTTTTTCTTGAGATCCTTCGTTGCGAATTCCACTGTAGACTTTCAAGGCGGCTAAATTCATTGCTCGCCAGGCGGAAAGGGGATAGAGGATTAAGGAAACACCCGCTTCTGCGAGTTCATTTTTTGTAAAAAGGGGGGTTTTCCCAAATTCTGTGATGTTGGCAAGGATCGGTTTTTTGAGTTTTTTTGCACACTCTCTGTACTCTTCAAGTGTTGTTAAGGCTTCAATGAAGTGCATGTCAGCACCGGCGGCTTCATAGGCATGGCAACGATCGATCGTTTTTTGAAGACCTTCGGAGGTAAAGGCGTCACTACGTGCCATTATCACAAATGAGGGGTCTTCGCGTGCATCAACGGCGGCTTTGATTCTATCGACCATCTCCTTCGTTGGAATGACACTTTTATTGGGGCGGTGTCCGCATCGTTTCTCAAACGGCTGATCTTCGATATGGACTGCCGCTACACCTGCCCGTTCGAAAGAGCGGATGGCTCGTTTGACCATCAATAAGCTGCCCCACCCGGTGTCTATATCGACAAGTAGGGGGAGATCCACTGCATCTATAATACGTCGCGCATCTTCTAAGACATTGTCTAATGTTGTGAGTCCAAGATCTGGTAAACCATAAGATGCATTGGCGACCCCTGCTCCAGATAGATACAGTGCTTGGAATCCGGAGGCATGGGCCATAATTGCAGCATAAGCATTGATCGTACCAACAATTTGTAACGGTTTTTCAAGAGTTATTGCTTCTCTGAATCTTTGGCCTGCGCTTTTTTTATTTAATTTTGTATTCATTGAGAGTATTCCATGTTATAGAACGTCATTCAAAAGTTGGCGTTTCTAGCGTGTCAAAACCCCGGGAATCGAACATTGCAAGTCGGTTCGTATCGATAACTTGCAATGTTCGATCCGCGGGGATTTTCGCGCAGCGAGAAACGCCAACTTTTGAATGACGTTCAGTATACCGCTTATCCTGTATCGGCTATTTCTGTTCAATCTAAAATTGATACTTGTATCTAAGTGGGATAAAGTGTATTCTTTACAATCTACTGGAAGATGTTATGTTTTTTGTTATTTTACTTTACGCCTTATTTGCTAGCGTTTTTACGATTGGGAAGACCGGTCTCGAATATGCTCAGCCACTATTTCTTGTGGGATCCAGGATGTTATTGGCCGGCGTGATCTTGATTGTCTATGTTTATTGCTTTAAACGGAGTGATTTTAAGATAAGTCGGAAGCATATCTGGAAAATATTTTGTTTATCTCTCTTTAATATCTACCTAACCAATGCTTTGGAGTTTTGGGGGTTAAAGTATCTAACTTCTTTCAAAACATGTTTTATCTATAGTCTTTCACCTTTTATTTCTGCTCTATTGTCATATTGGATGTTAGACGACAATATGAGTTTCAAAAAATGGGGTGGGTTGTGCGTAGGCTTTTTGGGCTTTTTACCGATTTTGCTTAGCGGAACCTCAACAGAGGAAGCAGCAGGGCATATTTTCTTCTTCTCATGGGCGGAACTTGCTGTCATGGGAGCTGCATTTTCAGCTGTTTACGGCTGGGTTCTCCTCAAACAGTTGGTTCAAGAAGGTGGATATTCTCCACTGATGATGAACGGTC
>JBAWZJ010000064.1:0-9333 GCA_037143085.1 Parachlamydiaceae bacterium
CCAAGCATTTAATCTAGCTCAAGTTGGATTATGTGACAACCGGATACGCAGGAAAGTTTGTAAAATAAACATTTTATTTTAATAATCGAATTCTGTTAATATCTAGATTGTATCACCAACAGCATCGCCTCTCTCTGTGGGACGATGTATTAGGAGTCAATCATGCGATTTATATGGAATTTTATCTTTTTTGGTATCTTGTTTTACCTTATTTGGATGTTTTTTCCGGATGCTTTTAACACATTGGTTGGATGGGCTAACCATGTTGTCGCTTTCTTCAAGGATCTTATTATGGGATTGTGGACGAAGTTTCAACATACGACACCAACAGCTTCCGAAGCTCCATCGGTGCCTGCACACGCAGCGATGTTGATTTCGCGCTTTTTCTAGCATACTGAGCGTTATTTAAAAACTGGTGTTTTTAGCTACGCTAAAATCCCGGGTATCGAAGATCTTAAGCTGGCTCGTATTGATTTAATACTGAATAACTTGAGATCTTTGATTCCCGGGGTTTTGACGCGCTAGAAATGCCAGTTTTTGAATGACTTCGGTATGCCCTTTAGGTATAAAAAAAACGGCCCGGTGCGGATATTTCATAAGAAACCGCACCGAACCGTTATCACAAAAGCCGGAGTCTCCGGCTCGATTCTGCTATTTATCTACGTGGCAGCACACGCATTTTCTCACAGACACCAGCATCAGCACCCCAGCGATCACGGCGAAAAGATGCACGATATCATGAGATAGTACGACGAAAGACACTCCAAAGCCTGTAAGTATTAAATACACGGCTAAGAATATCACGCCTAACAGTTTTACAATATCCATATATACCTCCCTATAGGAAGAGGGGATGAGTACCTTAATCCCCTATTTTTATTATAACAAAACAGTCTTTTATTTTAAATGCTTATAAACTTTATTTTGTTTTATAAATTTTATATAGTTTATAATAAATAATAGTTTTGTTTTTTTATATGGGGGGTTATGAGCTCAAATATAGGGTCTACAAGATTTACAGTCTCGGGTACTGACAGCGGACAAGTTGAAAGGACGTTAAAAGAAGTTCGTACTGATTATGCGATTATTTTTAAGAAGTTACAGTCTAAAGAATACATAAACATTACTGATAATAGTCCAACAATAAAAAACCTTGAAGATTTGTTGAAAGAGTGTAATTCTATACACCCAAAAGATGGAACGCTTCAAATTTTAAAAGAACAAATAGAACGATTAAAAGTAGTCGTAAGCACAGACTGGGGAACGATGAAGGTTAAAATTGTTGGGGATCAAACCACGTGGGGCAATACAACCCCACTTGACAACCAATCGCTGGTTGTATGGCTTAATCACACGCCTGGGACAGAAAAATTTTTGACAATAAAAACGAAAGATTCGAAGGGTGATCTTGAATTGAATTTAAGTGAATGTAAGAACGGTATAGCAGAAAAGTTTCATGAGTTTATCTTGAATAATTTAGATGATCGATATCGGAATATTGTTCTTTCAATGCGTGAAACTGTTAACATAACACCAGTTCAGCAACATGAAATAGAACTATTGAAGGAGAATATTAGCAAATATATTAAAGATAATCCTTCAGCAAATACAACCGTTTTATCTCAATTACGAAGTAATGTCGAATCTTTACCTAATCAAATAGTTGATAGGCTTGTAGTATTAAAAAAATACAAAGAGTATTGCGATGCTAAATTTTCTTCTAAATTTAAAAGCTTAACAGATTCTAAAGTTTCACAATTAAATGAGCAAGTTGCCAAAGCTGTTGCACCTAGAAAAGTTGATGAAAATTATCGTTTTCTAGCGCATATGCTTAAAACAACTAGAGAAGAATTAAGAGGTTTTAAACGAGGCGGTCCGATTGAGTTAACAGTCGATGTATTGACTACTATCAATATACCACAACCAGTAATAAAGGCGTTTGGGCTTGCTAAACGAATAAATGACGGATTTGTTTTCTCTGAGGATGTATGTCAATATGTTCAAAAATTAACGACAGGACAATTCTATATAGTACCCATCTATGTGTCTCGTGCTGATTCAAAAACCGGTCATGCAATGTTGATGAAGATTGAATGTACCGATACAAATAGCCTAGGAAAAAAAACATATCTTATCACACACTTTAATACCGGAGATGGGGTTAATGAGGATAATAATCATTATAGAAAAACTTTGGAAAATGGCGCGAATATTTACCAACTCGGCACGCAAGTGTCGGGCGTTTCCGAAGATAAGCTCAATCAAAAATTTTTCGAACAGGTAATGAACACTTCAAATCAAAGTCGAGAAGACTTTTACCGAACATTATTTTCCCTGGGGGAGAGAAGTCCTCCAAGTAATGATCCCAATCTTTGGGGGGCGAGTCAAGGGCTTAGTGGCACATGCGAAACGAGTGCTATCAAGGCTCTTATGCGCTCTGTATTGACACCAGAGGAATATGTTCTTTTTGAGCTTAAAGCGAAGACAGAACTATTGTTCAGAGATATAAAAGTTCTCAAACAAGGAGAGTGTGATAAAACAACCGAGAAAATTATAGCATTAGACGCTGTAAAAAATATTTCCGCTTATTTTGAAGGTGAAACAATCGGCTGGTTGAAAGAGCTTGAGCAAACTTTGGCATTCGATGAGATTGTCGCAAAGCATAAAGAAGGAAAAGATGAAAATCTATTGGGCGCTCTTTCGAATTTATATTCAAACGTTAATGGAAATAAGAAAGTAAATTCAACTGCAATGAAACTTCAAAGCACTTTAAAAGAAGGTGTCGATCAAACGCAAATAAAAAATATAGAAAAGTTAATGAAAGAAGTGTCGAAAGGGAAATTGAATAAATTAAAGTATGTTATCGTTTCGAAGTTTTTGGAAATTGCGAAATCGAAATATTTAAGTGATGATAGTGGAGTATCTCGTAGCCCGCAAAGCTCTCAGCAGAGTACACCGCAAAGTACACCGCCAACTACACCGGAAGAACAGCCGTTGTCTCCTGCAATTCAAAAAGAACTAGATGAATTCCTAAAAGCACGTATTGAGCAACTTCCTAAAGAAGAAGATCGTCAAAGTTGCTTTATTGGCGGTATTGTCAGAGACTTTTGTGATGGAAAATCTTTGAGTAGACAGGAGCAAATGATTATTACGATGAAAGTTTTGGATTTTTATTACCTTTGAATGAATGAAATACGATGAGTTTTTTATAGAATCGGTGTAATCAGAACAAAAAATTGCATGGAATAGATTGTAATCCGATATAAGCTTATTGGCTTAATGCTCGATTTTGTACATTTTTTTTGATTCATCTTCCGAGAGGGGCTTTCTCCAGTTAAATAAATTTCTCGGAAGGGCAAAAAATGTCCATCCGTCGAAATTTATTACGCTGCAATTTGCCTCTCTCTGGAATCTGAACCAGAAAAATGTACAAAGTCGAGTTAATAGACACCCATAATGGAGGTTCTTAAGAGGATGCGATCCACTTTGAGGTTTTTTATTTTGCGTTAATGGGTGGCTATAGGTAAAATGCTCATAAACCGAAGAAGCGACTGTTTCTAGATATCGCTTCTAGGATAAATTGAGGACGCATCCATGCAAAAAATACTATTTCTTCTATCTATAGGTCTCATTACAACATCTACACCAACATCTCTTTCAGGAGATGATGCTCACGGTGGCGTTCATATCTTTTTACCTGATGGGGAAGAAGAAGATGCCGATGATGATTGCTGCGATATGGTAGATGACAATGAAGAGAGAGGAATACCTCCTCGTCCATGGTTCCAAAATCAAAAATTTGAAGTTTACGAAGATAATGGAGACCCAACGGATGAGTTGCTCGACGATACTGCATGGCCTGGTGAACGGGAAGAGTTTTCCGATATTCTCTTTCGCTAACACCTTCGGTCCAACATGAAAATTTTCAGTAAAGAAAGCTTGGAGTTGCTGCGCCAGCGGATCGACTTGCCCGACCTCCTTTCAGCCCACATGGAGCTGAAGTCGGCTGGGGCTGTCTACAAGGGACTATGCCCTTTTCACGATGAAAAAACTCCTTCTTTTAGCGTTCGGAAAGGTGACTCTCATTACCACTGTTTTGGTTGCGGCGCCCACGGCGATGCGATCCAATTTTTGATGAATCATGTAAAAATGAACTTCTCTGATGCTGTGGAGAGTTTGGCTCAACGTTTCAACGTGCCTCTTCAACAGATAGAGGCCGGTGATGCGGATAATGGGATCAACAGGGGAGCTTTGAAAGAGGCTTTGGATTGTGCAAGCAGGTTTTTTCATCTATTCCTTCTCCACACAAAAGAGGGGCACGAGGCTCTTCAGTATCTCTATAAGCGAGGAATAGATTTAGATTTCATCAAGCGTTTCTGCATCGGTCTAGCACCAAAAGAGCGGGGGCTTCTGCGCAAAGTTCTTCATGGAAAATTCATCAAAGATGACACGATGGCTGATGCGGGCTTAATCGCCAAAGGGCGGGAAGGGGAGTGGCGCGACTTCTTCCAAGAGAGGATTACGTTCCCTATCTGCGATGCTTCAGGGGCTGTCATCGGCTTCTCCGCAAGAAAATATAAGGAATCGACATTCGGTGGCAAATATGTCAACACGGCAGAAACTCCTTTATTTAAAAAATCACGCGTTCTTTTCGGTTTAAACCACTGCCGCCGGCGCATAGCCAAAGAGCGTAAGGTGATTGTCGTCGAAGGGCAAATCGACGCTCTACGCTTGATCTCTGCTGGATTCAATATTACAGTTGCTGGTCAAGGGACGGCTTTTGGCGAGGGTCATGTAAAGGAATTATTGGCTCTTGGGGTAAACCAAGTGTATCTTTCTCTGGACAGCGATGAGGCAGGGCGGCAGGCTGCATACAAAATAGGGAATCTTTTTCAAAAGGAGGGGGTGGAAACGCATGTGATCTCTCTTCCTCCAGGGCAAGATCCTGACTCGTTTCTGCGTGAAAAGGGGGGAGAAGTGTTCCTGGATTTGATGAAATCTAGTGTCGACTACCTTACGTTCACTGTCGATTTACTGTCTCAAAAGCTAAGTCTTGACTCTCCTGCGGAAAAAAATGAGTTGGTTCAGATTGTGACTCAACAGATTCGGCGATGGGAACAGCCTCTGATGGTGCATGAGAGCTTGCGCAAACTAGCGCATCTGGTTAAGGTGCCTGAGGCGATGATCGGTGTCGGGCAAGATCATGTACCGAATATCTATGTCAGACAATCGGCAAACATTGGACTGCAAACGATCGACCCAGACAAAATCTTGGAAAGTGATGTCCTCCGGTGGCTCTTGTTAATGGGGGCAAGTTCTCCTGATCTCGTGGAAACAACAAAATCAAACATTTCTCCAGAGGGATTTATTTCTCCTTTATGCCGCAAACTCTACCACACATATCTCGAGTGTTATAATGGGGGCAAACAGTGTGATTTATTATCCTTAACGATTGAGTCGAATGATGAAAACATGCATGCTTTTATATCCGAGATTCTAGAAAAAAAAGTGGATAAGATGAAGGCCCAAGAGCATTTTATGCTATCGCTTCAGAGGCTGCTAGACAGAAACTGGATGCTGAAGCTGGAAGAGCTAAAGAATTTGATCCAAAGCGCTCAATGTTCCGATGAAGAGGCATTAAACTTGATCAAGCAATTCAACGAGTTGAGATCTCTCAAACCTAAGGTACTGGAAAAAAATAACCTAAACGATTCGGCTGCGCCAAAGCCCCGCGGTTGAAGCGATCAAAAACCGCCCCATATTATAATATTGGGTTGTTTTTGATCGTTCAACCGTGGGAGCTTTCGCACGGCTCAATCGTGTAGGTTATTTTTTTTCAGTACCTAAGGTAAAAAGCGGTGCCGCGACTGTGGTGTCGGGATGACGCACTGATTCGACGGAAAAAGGCGGTGGCGGTTCCTCGCTACCAAACGGTAAGCCCAATCATAAAGAATTGAGGGGAGCCACGATACTGCGCCAGGGATTTGCCAAATGCCTCCAAGAAGCCAACAAATACGAAAAGCTCCTTTCCCAAAAATAAAAAAACGTCGGTTTTTATCTTTGTAATTTTCTATCAGAATAAGGCTATCTGCTGTTTTCATTGATGGAGGAAGGGGGCTTAGCTGAGAAAGGGCTGTGGTCCCTTGAAGGGGGGCAAAATCAAAGAGTTCTTTTTTATCTTGTCGGAAAATTAATCGGACAACCTGGTCGCATAATCCGCAGTTGCCGTCGTAGAATACAAGGTGCTTTCCCATATTCTCCTTTAAAATTAACGAATGTCCCTATAGGGACATTCGTAGAGAAGAACGACTACACTTCTGTGTGAGTGCCTGTCTCTTCTATTAGTATCAACTCACCAGTAAAAGTACCAGTGAAATCGCCTGTTGCTTCTTCACTTGTTGCTGAGCCTGTAGCCAAGACTTCTTCTTGAGGGATGATCTCGTTTGGATTGCAATTTTCATCATCGCAAGCTAGTACGTTGCCTTTGCCTTTGCCTTTACCTTCGCCACCGTGGCATGGGCAGCCTGCTAGTTGCTGAGGTTCTTCAGTAACTTCAGGTGCTGGTGTTGTTGCTTCTACAGGTGTAACATCTGTTTCTGGAGCATCGGTTGCGAATGCAGCAGCAGCGCATGAAAAAACGCACAAAAATAAAGCTTTTCTTAACATTGAGATTCCTTTTAGTTTTTTTGATAGAGCAGTAAAACTCCATCCTGTTACGGTATTGCGCATCTATACTGAAAGCCGTTCGAATAAAAGTCAACTCTATACCGAATATTGGTCTAACTTCTGCGATCGATCGAACAACTGTTTTTTCCAATAATTTGGTAAAGAATGCACCAGCTGGCAGCAGCTTCATAAAGGGTGAAGAGTGCAAAGAGGAGGGCTATCCAACTGGCGTACCACCAAGCAAAAGCAAACAGTGCTAGGGCTATGCCGAACCGGAGCAACCGATCTTTCTTTCCTATGTTTCTTTTCATCATCTAGATTTTCTACTTTTTATAAGCGTAGTAAGGGTCAAAATTCTGGTCGTTAATGAGGTTAGGGATAAGCAGAGGAATGTTGCCTAAGCCAAATGTGTAGTTGCCTATCAACGCTTCCCCTGTCCCTCTGATCGTATTCAAACAGCCGTGAATAAGTTGTTCCATGCCAAAATCGGATAACGCCTTCCACTTGCCAACGAGTATCTTTTCGGAGTGTGTTTGCGAATTTAAAAATACCCCTATTTGGCTTATAGCTACAATGCCTATGCCGCAGACTGCTTGGGCTTTTCCAAGGATTGCTCTGCACGATCCCGAGATCCACCCAACCAAAGGGAAACATCCTAAAATGTTAAATGCCCGTTCAATGTCGTGACAGGGGGTATTTATTTTGGTTACGAAAGATTCGATGGATGATCCAATGACGTGTTTTTGAATTTGCTCAAATAGCTTCTGGCTTGTTTTCATGAGGTCTTCAAATGCTGCCTTAACGGCAGAACATACACGTTTGCCGAGGTCAATGTATTCGGGTTTTACAAAATAATTCCAGTTTGGTGTCGACCAATTATCTAGATTAACAACTATAGCCACGATCTTAAATCCTCCGAAAATTAAAAATTATATCCGACATCAAGGGTAATGCTATAGGTTTCCCAATTGAGGTCGCGCACTGCGATTTTTGTTTCTTGGTCTTCAACTCTATAGTGGCCTTTATTGCCCCAAAATTGTTTATAGTTGAACTTCAATCCGAGGAACCACTCATCGCAAAACACGTAGCTTGATCCGACGGTGTATTCGTTGCCATAACAATTATCCAACTTAACTTTTGCTGGTTCTTGCCCTTCAACGAAGTTCTCGTGGATGTCGGCGTTCAATGTAGACCAATGAAATGCGTAATCAAAAAAGATTAAGAGGTCGCAATATGGCTGGGTGACAAGGTCTAATCCGAGCCAAGGGCCATTCCAGCGGTATTTGTAACGGTTGTGGGATGTCGTCGTTACTTCCGGGTCGGTCAGCTGGTTGACATATTGGCTATTTTTGAACCGTTGGTAGTTGTAGGAATACCCTACTAATGGTGCTATGGAGGTGCGGTAGCAGGGAATATTGAACTGATAGCCGATGCCGCCAGAAACATCGTAAACTTGTCCTCTGGTGCGCGCCTTCAGTTCTTCTGTTAAAACGTTATCACTATATGTTGTGTAAGTCTGTTTTCCGCTTTTCTCAAACCATCCGGAGTCAAAGTCGGCTCTGAATAGATAGTGTTCGCATGCCAAAAAGCTGGCGTTTGTTTCGACAACACCCATGCCTATATTTTCCCACTTTTCTGAAATTTCACTTGTCTCGGAAGGAAATCTTTTCCAATTGAGGTTGTCGCTGCGGTATCCACCACCGACATCAAATGTTAGCACGGACTCAAAGCCAAAACAGTTAGCGCATCCTTCATAACTGCCAAAATAGTCGGCGTATCCTCTTTCTACTAGAGAAAAACAGCACAAAATTAAGAAACATACTTTTTTCATAGAATCCTCCAAAGGTGTACAAAGTCGAATCCTAAGATTTAATGATTTTTTCGTCATTATTGCAAGTTAAAACCCGACTTGTCCCCTAAATCACGCGTGAATTCGGCTGTACTTGCCAATCTGCTATGTTGAACTCCTCGGTAAAATCGGAGATTTTACCTCCATCATTCATCAGGCATCTTGACAAGCTCGCCTAAATTCAAACTTGATTTAGGGTCGCAAATCGGGTTTAAATGTCGAGTAACTGTGTAAGCAAAGAAGACGTTCCAGAAAAAATAGAGGGCTAGTAGCCAAATAGGGTCTCTTACATTGTTTCTAGGTGAGGAGCTCGCTTTTTGAGCGAGTAGGTCCAAACGCGCAAGATTAAAAAGGAACTCGGCTTTCTCTCCTTGCTTTAGAAAAGTCTTCGGATCGTCCGAAGGTTGTTCTTTGCTCCAATTAATGATCAAATAACGACTCCATCCTTCCATCAACTGTTCCTTCTGTTCAAAAACATTCGGGCTGAGTCCTCCATCTATATAGTTGCTAACGATTTCTCCTTCGGATGGAAAAAGAAGGGTGTCGGGGCTGGGGGAAACGGGTGCGCCGTACCAACGGTTATCTAAGGCGTAACACCCAACAAGTAAGGGTAAGAGCCAAATAGCTTGGGTCGCGCCATCAACTCGCTTAAGTAACAGGATAGGTAATATAATAGATAGCAGGAGCCAGAGAAGTTCGTATGGGGAGAAATTGAAGGCGAATATCTTAACGACATCCTTTAACTTACTGCTGATTGGGCGGCTGAACTCCTTTTGAATCGAATTCATTTCATTAATGAGCTTTTCCTGTTTCATCTT
>JBAWZJ010000065.1:0-9299 GCA_037143085.1 Parachlamydiaceae bacterium
CACTTATACCGTCCATTCCGGCGTGTTGTTGTGCCGATTTAGGTTGTGGCTTGTCAGTGATCATCGCTGCTGTTGTTAGCAGAAGAGATGCGACTGATGCAGCATTGATTAAGGCGCTTTTTGTCACGAGTACAGGGTCGATGACGCCAGCTTTGACGAGGTCAGTGAATTCATCTGTTAACCCATTGTATCCAAAGTCCCCTTTCCCTTCGTAGATTTTCTCTGCGATGAGGTTGCCTTGTTTACCGCAATTTGTTGCAATGGCTATTGCCGGAGCAAAAGCTGCCTGGTGGATAATCGCTGCACCGATAGCTTCATCGCCGGAAAGTTTAAGTTTTTCCAAGCTTCTTACAGCTCTGAGTAAGGCAACACCGCCACCTGCAACAATCCCTTCAACAACAGCTGCGCGTGTTGCGTGGAGTGCATCTTCGATGCGGGCTTTTTTCTCTTTCATTTCGGTTTCTGTTGCAGCGCCAATATTGATCACAGCAACGCCTCCAACGATCTTTGCCAAGCGCTCTTCGAGCTTTTCTTTTTCGTAGGAGGAGATCGATGGGCTTGAGAGTATTGTTTTAATCTGAGCCGCTCTTTCTTTGATTTTCGCTTGGGTGCCGCCACCATCGACGATTGTCGTGTCTTCTTTTGTGACTCTTACTGTTTTAGCTTTTCCTAAGACGCTGATATCAACATCTTCTAAGCGCAAGCCGACATCTTCGGAGACGACAGTAGCTCCTGTTGTCAATGCAATGTCTTCCAACAAAGCTTTTCTATTATCGCCAAAGCCTGGTGCTTTTACAGCACAGACAGGTAAACCGGCTTTTAGCTTGTTGACAACTAGTGTAGCCAAGGCTTCGCCGTCGACATCTTCAGCTATGATCAGGAGAGGGCGCGATCCTTTTTCCATTACTTTTTCTAGGAATGGAACCAGGTCCTGCACGGAAGAGAGTTTTTTATCTGTGATCAGTATTGCTACATTATCCAGCTCTACTGACATATTTTCCGGGTTCGTGGTAAAGTATGGAGAGAGGTATCCTTTATCGAATTGCATCCCTTCAACGACATCGAGGGTTGTGTCTATCCCTTTTGCTTCTGTAACAGTGATGATCCCATCTTTGCCTACTTTGTCCATTGCTTCGGCAATGATCGATCCGATTTCCGCATCGTTATTTGCTGAGATCGTAGCAATTTGTTTAATCTCATTCGATGTGTTAACTGGTGATGCTTGTGCTGAAAGTGCTTTAACAATGGCTTCTACTGCCTTGTCGATTCCCTTTTTTAGGCTCATCGGGTTGGCTCCAGCACTGACGTTTTTCGCTCCAGCGGTGAAAATAGCTTCAGCCAATACGATCGCTGTTGTCGTTCCATCTCCAGCGATATCGGAAGTTTTCGATGCCACTTCTTTGACGAGCTGGGCGCCCATGTTTTCGAATTTATCTTTTAAGGAGATCTCTTTGGCTACTGTGACGCCGTCTTTTGTGGAGAGTGGAGAACCAAAGCCTTTGTTAATAACGACGTTGCGTCCTTTGGGGCCCAGGGTAACTTTTACGGCTTTAGCTAGAGTTTTCACTCCTTTTAGCAGCGATTTGAGCGCTTCTTCACTGAATTGTAATATCTTTGACATAAGTTGAAATTCCTTCTAAAAGTGTTTTTTATGAGGTGGAGTCCGGTTATGATAAAACACCTAAGACGTCATCTTCGGAAAGGATTAACATTTCTTCGTCATCTTGCTTCACTTCCGTGCCGGCATATGAGCTGAACAAAACGCGGTCGCCCACTTTAAGCTGCATTGTCTCTTTTTGCCCTTGTTCGTTGACTTTTCCCGGGCCAACAGCAACGACAGTCCCTTCTTTTGGTTTTTCTTGAGCTGAGTCGGGGAGGAGTATGCCACCCTTTGTTGTTGCCGCTTTGGAGCGTTGGATCAAGACACGATTTCCGAGAGGTTGTATTTTTTTCATGATTAGAATCTCCTGTGTGTTAAGGGAGTTGAAAAACGACATTCTAGAAATAGGGGGGATTAAAGTCAAGGGGATATAGGGAGAACTAGCAAACAAAAGGCTGAAGTGCCAACCTTTAATTTTTATATTCTTTTATTAAGTATTTGTCTCTCTTTTTTAAAAAAGTTTCTCTTCCTTTCTCTTGTACCCCGCATAGTTTCCATACAATATTTTTTTCTTCTGCTATCAAACGGTAGATTTCCTCTGTGCCATTCAGTTTGCATAATGTCTCTTTTTTCTTCTTAGCCGCACCCAGCGCTTCTTGAAATTGCTTTGGGTACATGCCTTTCAACATTCCAAGCAGCAAATATTGTGTACTCATCGGCTTGAATGCTAGAGGGTCTGTAATCAAAATCAACACTCCTTGACAGTCTTCTTTGGCAAAGCGGCCATAGACTGGACGGTAGTAAAAAGGTTCAAAATGAACTCCCGGAAATTTTTGAGCGTTCAACTTTGCTGCAAACTGTTTGGCATTGATCCAAGGGGCACCAACCACTTTGAACGGTAACGTATAACCAATACCGATATTCACAAGGCCAAGTTCTCCGAGAATGCCTGTAGTCGGATAGTAGAATGGTGTTGATACATCGGGTATATAAGGACTTGTTGGAATCCATGCCAGCCCAGTATCTTGAAATGACATGGCTCTGTTCCATCCCTGCATTGGAACGATTTCTAAGGTGCATCCGATCTTATACTCTTCATTGAAGAAACGGGCGAGCTCCCCAACAGTCATTCCGTGGCAGTAAGGAACGTTGATATAACCGATAGATGAACGCCATTTATCTTCGAGGAGAGGTCCGTCAACGGTAATTCCATTGATGGGATTTGGTCGATCGAGAACGACGAACGTGATGTTTTGTTTAGTCGCCTCTTCCATTGCATAAAACATTGTAGAAATATAGGTGTACGACCGAGATCCGATATCTTGGATATCGAAAATCAACATATTGATGCCCTTGAGCATTTCGTCTGTTGGGCGATTTGTTTTTCCGTATAGACTATGGATCGGGATGTTATCTGCATCTCGTTCTCCCTCTACTGTTTCAAAGGCGTATGAAGCTCCGTGGATTCCGTGCTCGGGAGCAAAAAGAGCGACTAGTGTGTATCCTTTATCTTCGGCATTTTCCTTGAGGATATCGGCTGTTGTGTGAAAATTGCTGCCGATCGCTGTATGATTGGTTATGAGACCTATCCGTTTGCCGTTGAGCAATTTGGCGTATTCGATTTGCATGAGACGATCGATTCCCACCTTGACCTTTGTCGGAGAGTCTGCTAATGAGAAAGATGTTAGAGAAATCGATAACCAGAAGACGTACATCAAAATTAATTCGAAAAGAACGGGAAACTTCTTGTAATTCGACATGAAAGATATGAACCTGGTTATGATCATCGTAGAAATGGTAGTGGAAAAACTAAAAAATACATAAGAAATTAGATTATGGCTGAAAAATGCTTTTTGTAAAGAAACATTTCTGGGTAGCAGAAGCTCGTCAATTACTTGAAGAGGTAAAAGGAAAAAAACTGTCTGTTGCGGAGCGAGCGGAGAGGTCTGTAAAATTGGCCGGTCTGATGCTCAATGAGGCTGCAGAACATCAGCTGCATCGGGAAAAACAACAGGAACAGCAGCTGGCGCGGATGATGAATGATCCCGCTGGAAAAGCTTTTGTCACGGAGATGACGGACCAATGTTTTAGGAGTCATAATCCCAAACGGGTGGCCAATCAGTTAGTTTACCTCATCAATGCATTAGGCATTCCTAAATTTTTTTCCTTTTTTAAAAGAACACAACTTTTTCTTTTTAAATGGATCGGTTGTCATTTTTCTCGATTCACAATCCCTTTGATTAAGAGAGCCTTGCGTAAAGAAGCATCGATGGTGATTCTTCCGGGAGAGCCTGAACAACTCTCTTTACACATGAAACAGCGCTGTGCGGAGGGGGTTCGCATTAATTTGAATCATATTGGAGAAGCTATTCTAGGAGAGGAAGAGGCTAATCGTCGACTAGAAGCATATCTTAAGGATCTTGCAAATCCCGAGGTCGAGTGTGTGTCGATCAAGGCTTCAACAATATTCAGTCAAATCAATCTTATTGGTTCGGAAGAAACGTTAAATATCCTTGGAGAACGTTTAAAAAGACTCTACAGAGTAGCTCAAGAAAATTATTTCGTTAGAAAAGATGGAGAAACTGTATCTAAATTCGTTTATCTTGACATGGAGGAGTATAGGGACCTTCATCTTACTGTAGAACTTTTCAGAAGAGTGCTCGAAGATGCCGAATTTTATCGCTATTCGGCAGGTGTCGTCCTTCAAAGCTATTTGCCCGATGCTTTTATGATTCAACAGGGTCTCACGGTTTGGGGGATCCAACGTACGGCAAATGGGGGCGGACCTATCAAAATCAGGATTGTCAAAGGCGCCAATTTGGGGATGGAGAAAGTTGAGGCTTCGATGAAATTGTGGGATCAAGCTCCATATCTAAAGAAAGAAGAAACCGATGCCAATTACAAGCGGATGGTAACCTATGGATGCTCTCCTGATAAAATAAAGTCGGTCCACTTAGGGATCGCTAGTCATAATCTTTTCGATATTGCCTATGCGATGATCTTGCGCGCAGAGAAAGAAATAGAGTCCTATGTTGGATTCGAGATGCTTGAAGGGATGGCAGACCATCTAAGACGGGTGGTCCATGAAATTTCAGGGAATATGCTCTTATACTGTCCTGCTGCTAAGGAAGAGGAATTTCAGAACGCTATTGCATATCTCACGCGCCGATTAGATGAAAATACAGCGCCGGCAAATTTTTTGCGCCATATTTTTGAAATGTCTCCGGGAACGAAAGAGTGGCATCGTCAGGCGGATTTATTCACTGCAGCTTGTCACGATCAAAATAACGTTAGCTATATGCCGCGCCGCACTCAGAATAGATTTGAACAACCCATCCGATCTAATTTTGAAGCTCCTTTTAAAAATGAGGCCGATACCGATTGGTCTTTAATACAGAATGTGAAGTGGGTAGAAACAATTTTTAGAAAATGGTCTGTAATAAAAATCGATCCGATTCCTCTTGTTATTGGATCTCGTTGCATCGATTCCGGCGTCGACTTTGTAAAAGGGATTGATCCATCATTTCCTGATAGAGAGTTGTATCGCTACGCTGTGGGGGAAGGAGAGCATGTTGAGATTGCATTAACAACAGCGCTCGAAGCTTTCGGTGTGTGGTCGGCAAATTCATTTCAGCTGAGAATGCTCCTTTTAGATGAGGTTGCTTATCGTCTGCAGTGTCATCGTGGAGATCTTATCGGTGCGCTTGTTGCAGATACGGGAAAAACGGTGGCAGAGGCTGATGTTGAGGTCTCTGAAGCAATCGACTTTGTTACCTATTACAGACGTTCTGCCGAAGAATGGCATTCTATGAAAGATATCGGATGGCGTGGAAAGGGTGTTGTGCTAGTAGCTCCTCCATGGAATTTTGCTTGTTCTATAGCTATTGGAGGAATCGTTGCTGCATTGGCTGCAGGCAACTCAGTGATCTTTAAACCAGCTCCTGAGGCTATTCTTGTGGGATGGAAGCTTGTTAATATTTTATGGGATGCAGGGATTGATAAAAGTATTTTGCAGTTTTTCTCTTGCTTGGATGAACCTACAGGGAGCCGACTGATCAAAGATTCACGTCTTGCCGCTGTCGTGCTGACGGGAGCCACAAGCACTGCAGAGTTGTTTTTGAGAATACGGCCCGAAATTGACCTCATCGCTGAAACAGGCGGTAAAAATGCTATGATCATTACCTGCATGGCAGACAGAGATTTGGCTATAAGGGACCTAGTTCAGTCTGCTTTTGGTTATGCCGGACAGAAATGCAGTGCATGCAGCTTGGCTATCCTTGAGAAAGAGGTTTATGATGATCCTCATTTTAGACGCCAATTGAAAGATGCCGCATCGAGTCTACACGTAGGATCTTCCTGGAACTTATCAACGAAAGTCAATCCGTTGATAAGAGAGCCTGGAGAAGATCTTCTACGAGCGTTGACAACATTGGAAGAAGGGGAAGAATGGCTTTTGGAACCGCATTGCGATCAGAAAAATCCCCTTTTGTGGTCTCCGGGGATTAAACTCGGTGTCAAGGCCGGAAGTTTTATGCATCAGACAGAGCTCTTTGGTCCTATTCTAGGTATGATGTGCGCTGATAATTTAAAGGAAGCTATAAAACTTTCAAACGGGACCTCTTATGGATTGACTGCAGGGCTACATTCTTTGGATGAACAGGAGCATAAAATATGGACGGATCATATCGTCGCCGGAAATTGTTATATCAACCGAACAACGACGGGTGCAGTAGTTCGTCGTCAGCCGTTTGGAGGGTGTAAGGATAGCTCCTTTGGGCCAGGAGCAAAGGCTGGAGGACCGAATTATGTGATGCAGTTGATGCAATTGGAAGAGAAAATATTGCCGATAGAACAGCTACAGACACGATTACCCGTACCTGAATGTGAAAACACCGAGTTGTGGAAAGCAAGTATAGAAAGTTATCAGTATTATTGGGGTCGTTATTTTTCCAAAGAGCATGATCCCAGTGCTGTTTGGGGACAGGAAAATCCATTTTTCTATAAACCTTTAGCCTCCTTGATTTTTAGAGTTCATCCTCAAGACTCCCTTCTTGATATCTCTAGGGTGATTACTGCAGCTAAGATTTGCGGTGTCCCTCTGGACATTAGCATGGAATTTCGAAGAAAAGGTGTTAAAGCTGCTCATATTGAGAGTGATGGATCGTTTGCACAAAGGGTTGTTTTGAGAAAGACATCAAAGGTACGTATGCTAACCCCGGCAAGCGACCCTATCCGACGCATCCTAGCCGAGGCCTCCTGCCATGTGATAGTTGCTCCTGTAGCGGCTAATGGAAGGATAGAGCTCCTACGCTTTTTTCGAGAGGTTAGCTTGAGTGTCGATTACCATAGATATGGGTATGTTAAAACCCGACCTGCACCTCTAAATCCTGCAACAGTCCGTTTATAATAATAGATCTGATACATCTAACGATTTGTCAGAAACAGGTCTTTGACTGTATCGCAAGCTATTTTCATGATGACAGTACAGGCAAGGATTGTCAGGAGAAGTCTGGTGAGTAAAAGGATGAAATTGCCTCAACGCATTGATTCTTTAAAATCTTTAGTTTTTTGAAAGCTCATGCTGTTCTACCTAAAATCCTGTCTATAGTTTTTAAGAATTTTGGGTAATTGATAGGTTTTTCAATCCAGTCGACAATATTTAACGATTCACAATGCAGTTCTTTTTTTTCTAAAACAGATTTCGTTGATATCGCGATAATCGGCATAGTTGTAATAGCTGGCTCTAAAGTTAATTTTTTCATTGCCACAGCCCCATCCTCATTGAAGAGGTTAACATCAAGGATTAGGCTGACATACGATTTCTCTTTTATCAAATTGATAGCTTTTGTTGAACTGCAGGCAACATCCACTTCGCATCCTTTTTGTTCGAGCATCAAGCGGATTAACGTGGATAAATCGGGATCACTTTCGCATACAAGAACTTGTGCTTTGTGGGTGATAGTTTCGTTGCTTAAGGAAAGAGGAGTTTCAGTGAGCAAGGGGAGTTCAAAATAGAAAGTAGACCCTTTACCAATGGAGGATTCATAGTCAATAATTCCCCCATGTTGTTCTATAATCCCTTTACAGATACTTAAGCCAAGGCCTGTGCCGCTTTTCTTTCTTTTTGACGACTGATCTGCTTGAGAGAATTTTTTAAAGATGTGCGGCTTGAATTCTTCCGGGATCCCGGGGCCATTGTCTATCACGTTGATTCGAACTGTTCTGTTTTTTGTAACAATCGGGAGAATCTTAACAATATCCCCCTTTCGAGAAAATTTGATCGCATTTGATATGAGATTGAGAAGGACTTGATGGATTCTATCCAGGTCTGCATACATGTTTAGGTCTTGATCCGGTATCTCTTTGCAGATAGTAATCTCATAATCTTTTGCTTGTGTTTCACTGTCGGCGATTGCTTGTAAAATCAGATGCTTGAGATCGATAAGTTTCATTTGACAATTGATCTTTCCAGCTGCGATTTTTTCTGTATCTAAAATATCGTTAATTAAACGGGATAGCCTTTCACAGTTTGACAAGGCAATTTTCGCTAGAGGTTTAATCTTTTCTGGAATATCGCCTAGGGTGCCGCTGGTGATCAGTCCAATAGCCCCTCGTATGGATGTTAGCGGGGTGCGGAGTTCATGGCTGACTGTTGATACGAATTCTGTCTTCATCTCATCTATACGTTGCCGCTCGGTGACATCCCAGTTGACTCCGATCATTTTGATTGGCTTATCATTTTGGTATTTGATGGTATCAGCGATTGACCGGATAACGTGAACGGATTTATCCGGCCAGATGATATGAAATGTGGTGTCGAATTGTGTGTTGTTGTGGATGGCTGTCCAAACGTCGTTAACAGTTCTCTCTTTGTCTTCAGGATCGAGGCTGTTTTCCCAGATGTCATAAGTCCCTGAAATAAAAGGAGTATCGATGCCGTAGAGTTTAAACATGACATCGTTCCAAATGAGCTCTTGTGTTTCTAGATTCCAATCCCAGATTCCGATTTTTGCAGACTCGGTAGCGAATTTTAGGCGTTGAGTTATGTTTGTAAGTGAAAAGTTATTCTTTTTTTGTTCGGTGAGATCGGAGGCGATTCCTAAGAAACCGGTAATTGTCTCTTCTTCATTGCGGATCGCTGTGACAGAAAGGTGAACGGGGAAGCGGGACCCATCTTTCCGGATATACGTCCATTCCCGTTCATCGGCAATACCGAGTCTTGCTTTAACAGCGAATACCTCAAAGCCTGGTTCGATAACGTATCCCAATTCTTTGGAAAGCTCCTCTGCCCGTTTTTTCACTTCTTCAGAATCGTGGATAGTTGATGGTATGAACTTTCCCATTAATTCTTCAGGGGTATAGCCTAATAAACGGGAGGCTCCGGAGTTGACACTTTTAATGACTCCGTTCGGTTCTGTTAAAATAATGCTGTAGTTCGTTCCGTTAATGATTGCTTGGTATAGAGAGGTTGACTCCTGTAGCGCTTGAGTCATTTCCCTTGCTTTTTTTAACGTCCGGTATCTCATGAATAGAGCGAAAAGAAGGACTATACAAAGAATGGCGATAAATCCGACAAGCATAAAAATTGTTTCGGGATATTCTTTGATAATAGGGATGTCGAAGATAGAGGATTCTATAAGACTTATTTCGTACATATGAGAAAAAACCTGATCATCGTTTTTCTTTGCATCTTAAACTA
>JBAWZJ010000066.1:0-9260 GCA_037143085.1 Parachlamydiaceae bacterium
TGACGCTACCGGAAAGATCTTCCTTAGCAATCTGCCCGGATGGCGTGTACTCTAGGTCAATGGTAGAAACCAGGGTGTCGCCCACATATTTTTCAATATGTGTTGGTAAGTACGCATCGTACGTCGTGAAAGTTTTTGTTTGGAGAGTTTCTTCCACAACAGGGAGATTGTATGCGTTGTACACAAAATGCTTAGTCACTGAGGAGTTTCCACCTCCGGTAAGGTCTTCACCAACAAGGGTAATTTCTTTAAGATTGCCTTGTGTATCATAGAGATAATTGGTCGTGAGGCCGCGCTTGTCGGTAGAAGATTTTAGGCTGCGAACCCACCCTCCTGGCTGATTCCAAGGTTGCACTGTAGCTGTGTTGGCATCAAAATAGGAGTTTTTATCGATAAACCACGACTGGAATGTCTGGTAGCCTTTAGGATCTGTTACCTGATAGATTTGTTTCTGGTAAATTTTGTAATGAGTCGTTCCTCCCAGAGCATCTTTCACAGTCGTCAGCCCATCTTGATAGATAAATGTCGCACTCGTGATCATCTGTTGTTGAGGGCCAAGAGGAGAACGTTGTTCGACGACTTTCCCATCGATGTAGATGTTTTCCAAAACATGACCATGAGGTTTCGTCTCCTTGATGATGCAATGGTTAGCATCATATTCATAGGAGATTGCGGCTCCATTCGGGAGGATAACTTCAACGAGGTTTCCTCGAAAATCGTACGCATAGTAGACTCTGCGTCCATCTTTGACATAGGCTTCAGAGATGAGACCATCATGGTTGTAGTTGAAACCCAAGTATCCACCATTAGAACTCTCAATGCGTGTCAGACGATTTTTGTCATATGCGAATGTAAGAGTATTTCCAGCGTGATCTTTCCATAATTTCAAGAGTTGGTTCTCAAAAATTCGTTTGGATCCATCAGATCCGTAGAGGGTGTATCCGTTTTCTTTGACGATATATGCATGAAAAGGATTGACTGTTCCTCCAATGCCGTGTTGATTGAAATTCCGTAGTTCTGGATTATCTTTCGGCAACACAATCCACCGAGATGTGGTGGGATCAAATCGATAAACGATGACGGTGCCGTCTTTTTCTGCCGCATAAATTCTGTCCTCTTCCTCGTTGAGAACGGGATTAAGACTTAATTTCCATCCACAGCCCAACAGACTTGGGAGAGGATTCAGGCTGCTGTAGTTGCGGCGGACTTCTAGCTGAAATGGCCCTGAGAGAGTGAGATCGACCTCATCGACATAAAACGCTCCTGTGACAACATCAACAGGATCCGATACAGTCTCTAAGCTGGATTTATGCTCTTGCCGCACATCGGATTTCCACTGAGGCATCATCCAATTTTCAGCCGTCTCTTTTCCTGTTAAAAGTTGTGAGCCTTCCGGAAACCAACGAGCGATGAGTGATGGATTAGCAACTCCTGAGAAAGTAATCGTTGTATTCTCAGATGAAGTGAGAGGTTGCAGTTTATAACTTCCTCCGCTAGAAATTACTTCCAGGTTATTTTTTGATAAATTCTGTACGGTAAAGTCTGGCAACCGAGAACCAAACCCTCCATGAAGGGTCATCGTTCCATCGGAAATGAGGGCTGATTGGGTATCTGGAGAAAATATCAACGTCCCGATTCCTGTGTACGATGCTGTCCGTAATCCATTGCCATCTTGACTACTCACTTTTCCTGGTGTCATGTACGCGTAAGAGAAGGCACTTCCGTCTTGTTGTGTCGTTTGCAAAAGATCTCGAGCAGCATTCCATTGAGGTTTTGTGACTTCCTTGATCCGACGAAGATCAATCCCCGTTAAATGATAAAAGTGCAGATGCCGAGCCATCTCCGGTTGCGTATCAGAGTCAGAAAAACTTTTCTGAGTAAAAGTTAAGAATCCAGAACCTGATCCACCTTTTTTCTGGTGCTCTTGATGGGCAATTTGAAGAAGTTTCACTGTTGAAATCGCATAGGGGTCTTCATAGATTTCCCGAAGGATTTGATGTTCATTTGCAGAATCATTAACTAAAACAAGGGCTAAGAAATGCCTCCTAGCCATATTGGACTCTTGATACCGCGAACATAAGTGTTGATGGGTAGATGTCTTCTGGTAGATTCCCTGCATATCGACTTGCGGAAACTGTGACGACAGTAAATGATCTTTAGACGTCGAGGTAATGTCAGGAACAAGCTTTACGAGCCCGCATCGAAGAATTTGCGTCGAAGCTACCTTATGCAAACATGCCAAAATCGTTTCTTGTCGACTGCATTTTTCAAAGTAGGCTGCACCAATAAACGAAAATAGAGAATGCAATTTTTCTTGTTCCGTACTTCCTTGTGAAAGCCGCTCTCCAAAAGTAGAAACGATTTCTGGTGTAGTACTTCCGCACTGACAACAAAATGCAGCACGTGTACCGGGAGCTATTGGAAACACTCGAGAGCTGCTAGATTGACTGACAGGTTCATAATAGGTTGCCGAAACTTCCCAGTTACGAATCTCTCCACCCAGTGAAACCGAATGACTTTGACCTCCAGGCCAAGTGATGGTGAATTTATCCAATGTTGAGAGATCTATTCCAATGGTTTGGCACATCATCGATGCTAATTTAATCGTTTTACCAAAAAGGGCCGCTTTGATAGTGATTGTTGCAAAAAGGTCGTCTCTTTTGTGTAAACTCGACAAAGGAGTGAGTACGCCTATGACGTTTGGACGATGAAAATCGCTCCACGAGGCAAATTGTTTTTTATGGATTGTTCTTCGCGTTCCAACATCTTGCAAAGAAAGCCCCTTCTCTCTCAGCTGAGTTTCGACGAAGCGTGTAAATAGGATCCCGGCTGTATCATCACCATTGGAACCAATAAATTTGAGGATATTGGTGTCGTTGCAGAGGTATTGCTTAATCCACAAATCCGCACTCGCATACTCTTTTGGCATCAATCCATAAAGATCATGCCCTTCTTGGATGTTCATTTCCTTCATCCAAGGAAATAGAGTAATCCACTCATTTCCATCGAAGAAGACGACACCAGGATAGTTCAGCAAAACAGTGTTTTCGCCTGATAACTGCAGATACAGCAATTTCTCAACAAAGGAAGCGTCGAGACTGCATGTCCCTTCTGTGTACTGTGCTTCGTATCCAGCTTTTCTCAATAGATAAACAAGAAGGGCGCACTGTTCCCAGCAAGAGCCTTGCTTTGCTAGAAATGTACCATAGGCACTTCGATGAATTGAGGGAGCTTGAAGTACTTCATTCTTTTTAGTAAGAAACGGATCCCAAAGTTCAATTTCGTTGTAGACATACTGAGCCAGTGCTAAAGGATTCTTTTTCATGTCTTCAACAAATCGATCAAGAAGAGGATGGGAGTCTAACTCTGGGCCTTGATTTTCTACTGTATGCTTTCCGATGACAGGCAAGGACACTTCAAATTTGCCTGTTGGGATATGTGTCTCAGGTAACGCTGGTTTTCGTAAAACCTCCAGTTGCCACGGCGGAGGGAAAGTAAATGCAAGTTGGTATAATGGTGTTTTATCCAGAGAAAATGCAAACGTGTACTTTGGGTTTGTGCCTTGATGAGAGACCAGCAACGAAAAATTGTGATAAGGATCGAAAATCACAGCAATACGAAGGTCTAGTCCGAAAGTCGAATACAATGTTGTTTCTGGAATTGAGAGCAGGCTATCAAATGTGTGATAGCGTTCCCATGAAGAGCTACTTTGCTGCGGAATAGAAACCTTCTCCTCATGTACAACAGCACCATTTTCGTATACTTTAACGTAAAAATATGTCGCTGGGGAATCGCTATGGATCAAATATCGGTAAAACTGTTCTGTGTATAATAGAGACGGATTTCCATCTAATGGTGTGACACTTGAGTGTATGAGCATTTCTGCCGATGAATTCTGTGAAAGCAAATCGAAAAAGACTTGCTTGTGTTTGATCACATCTCTCGAGGTCATTGAGGTAAGATTTTCTGTTGTCTCTTCTAATCCAAATCCCTTGATTTCAGTTTGTAAAGCTGAAAGCTCCTTGGGGTCAGCGTCACCGACAGAAACTAATTCTTGGAGGATCCCCGCAATCTGTTGTTGGACACATCTGTAATGATGTTCTTGCCCATCAGCTTTCAATTGTGCACTTTCTTGTTTCAATATAGCTAGCCGTTCTTTCAACATCTTCCTTTGAGACGCAATGTGTGCAGGCAAGGCAATAAGGAGATCAAGCTGATCTTGGTATTCACACTTTTTTTGTCGGTCTTTTTTGAGTTCTGCTGTGACGATAGAATGATTGCGAGTTAGATTATTTTGTACATCCTTGAGCCCTTGGCTCCACGTTCCGGCCCACTTCAATTTGGATTTTTGGGCAGAATCGTACGTTAACTGAGCGTTTTCTTTGATTTTTTTGAGAGCCTGCTCACAATTTGAAAGATCGGCAATGAATGTCTCTTCTAAAGTGCAAATTGTCTGTGCCGCGTTGAGTATCTCTCTAAGAACATTGGTTTTTGCATGATCTGCCGCCCCCTCGTACTTTGTGAGATTTTTCTTCAGTGTGTTACGCCACTGAGAAAGCTGAGCGTTCACATCTGTGATAAGTTTGGTCAACTGCAGATTCCATCTCATCAATTCCAAGTCGAATTGGTTTTGACTACAGTCCATACTGAGCTTCTCACATGACTGTAGTAGCACTGTTGAGTCTTTTGGATGCGTTTTACACTCATTGATTGCTCGGATACACTGCATCTTCGCCGACTTGCAAAAATTAATCGCTTTATCAATGGCGATTATCTTCTCTTCAATTTGCTGGTCAGTATAAGTTTTGAGTCGATCGAAAGATGTTCGTGCATTATCACTCTCTTTACAGGCTGCTTTGTAGGCCTCCTGAGCCTTCTTTGGCGGCGAAGCCTCACAAAAGAGCGGCGCCATCATGCAGAATAAAGTAAAAACAATTTTTGTAAATTTCATGTTTAAATCCTGAGGCGATATTGATTAATCATGATTTATAACACCTGGCTTAGTTTCGATTAAGTAAAATAAATTACACTATTACAAATAAATCCTTTGTCAGTACTTGAAAAATGAGAAAGACTTGATGGGGACAAAACCTGAACGTTTAAGAATCGCTTACGTAAGAGGAAAAAGGTTGGACAGGAGTTGGACAAAAATGAACTTTCAGAATTTGTTTGTGACCGATAAGTCATCGTAAGTCACTGAAAGTGAGTTAATGGGGGCGGTTGGACTCGAACCAACGGAGACCGAAGTCGAGGGATTTACAGTCCCTTGCAATTGCCGCTATGCGACACCCCCAGAGAAAAAGTGAAACTAGTGAATTATATACCGAACGTCATTCAAAATTTGGCATTTCTAGCGCGCCAAAACCCCGGGGAACGAACATCGCAAGTTGGTTCGTATGATTAAATACTGACCAACTTGTGATGTTCGATCCGCGGGGATTTTCGCACAGCTAGAAACACCAAATTTTGAATAACGTTCGGTATAAATGCTGGCAGTAGGACTTGAACCCACAACCGTCCGATTACAAATCGGGTGCTCTACCAGTTGAGCTATGCCAGCAGGAAGGACAAGCGCTATTTATAGCAAAAGTGATGTTTTTTTCACAAGCGATTTTATGAAAAAAATAAAAAATATACAGAAGCAAACATTGACTTTTTGTTACTTCTAAGCTACTCTATACCTTCAAATACCCCTTCTATCTTATTGAGAGAACATGACTTACAAACAAGAAATTGCCATCGCCCAACCTCCATGGTCAGGCTTGGGAAAAAAATTAGAAAGTGCTGTACGAAAAGCACTATTCGAATTCAAAATGGTCGATAATACGACAAACAAAATAGCTGTTGCCCTAAGCGGTGGAAAAGACAGCCTCACACTACTATTCCTACTTAAAGCTATCTCCGGACGGGGATTCCCCCCTTTCGATATCTACGCTATCCATATCTCCGGTGCTTTCTCCTGCGGCGCCGGCGTCGACACAAACTACCTCAAACAAATATGCGACAAGCTTGATGTCCACTTTCTATCACGCGAAGCTAATCAAAAATTAGAAACTCTCGAATGCTACAGCTGCTCCAGAGAACGTCGCCGTCTTCTCTTCGATGCTGCTAAAAGTGTTGATGCCACAACTATAGCCTTTGGCCACCACCGCGACGATAATGCTCAAACCTTGTTGATGAACCTTCTCAATAAAGGAGAATTCGCCGGCAACCTCCCTAAAGTCCCAATGATCGACTACGGGGTAACGATCATCCGTCCTCTCATCTACTTAGCCGAAAATGATATTCGCACTTTCGCAGAACAACATGGATTCAAAAGAATCATGTGTCGCTGCCCGGTCGGGCAAAATTCCATGCGCCGACAAACAGACAATATGTTAAAAGAAATCGAAATCCTGTATCCTCACGCTCGCGAAAATATAGCACGAGCTGCTCTTCTCTACGGATCGGACAAAGCACTGAGAAAAAAACCTTCACCTCCGGAGTTTAACCCATGAATTATCCCTCCTCAAATGAACACGAAAGCCGCGTCAATATCCAAGGCGTGGAAATTGCCCTGGGATTTCCGGATGAATTTTCTTTCGAATGGATCGGTCAACAAGATGTTCTAGATCAACTGCTCGCTGCTTGGCTCGTTATAGACAAAGATGACATCCCTCTCAATCCACGCCTCGTCGGCAAACCGGGCGTTGGAAAAACGACTCTGGCTTATGCTGCAGCAAAAAAACTTAAAAAAGAGGTGTACATTTTTCAATGTACAATGGATACCCGCCCCGAAGATTTATTGATCACTCCTGTTATTGATAAATCCGGCGGCATCCGCTACGTTGCCTCTGCATTAGTAACAGCCATGATCCGCGGAGGGGTATGCATTCTCGATGAAGCAAATAGGATGAGTGAAAAATCATGGGCTTCCTTAGCGCCTTTGCTAGACACCCGCCGCTACATTGAATCTATTGTTGCTGGCTTAAAAGTGTCGGCAAACCCCGAATTCAGAATCTGCGTAACAATGAACGATGATGCCTCTACATTTGAGATTCCTGAATATATCCATAGTCGGCTACAACCTCAAATTTACCTAGACTTTCCCGAAGCCGAAAATGAGAAACGGATCTTACGAGAAAATCTTCCTTTTCTTGACGACCACATCCTAGACTATGTCATCGACTTTCTACAAAGAGCCCATGCAAACAATGAAAACTACACTGTTCGCGATGGGATCAATATCGCCCGCTATGCAGCTAAAAGGATTAAAAGTCTCAACGGCAATAAGGCCAATGTAAACAATTTGCTCCAACAAGCAATTGTCATGACCCTTGGCGATGAAGCTCTAGCATATGTCGTTTGATACAATGTACGGCGAAGAGCCTTTTTTTCTAAGAAAAAATAACATCTGGGCTGTTCCTATCTCCCACTACAATATGGAGATGGCTGCCCAGGTACGTCGTGCATTCCATGAGATACGACCAGACTGTGTGGCTGTCGAGTTGGCAGAAACGATGCAACTCCAATTGCTTCATGCAGCATCGCGTCTTCCCGATATCAGTGTTGTCATCGCTGACAGTGGATCTCACGACCCTATCTATTACATGTGCGAACCGTGCGAACCGGCTTTCGAAGGGCTCCGCTCAGCGTTGGAATCGAAAGTTGCTGCTTGGTGCATCGACCTAGATGTCGATTATTATCCGGACATGCATGACTTCCTTCCCGATCCTTATGCAATACAGAGAATCGGCTTGAAAAACTATTATGAAGCATACAAAAAATTTAGAGGTATCGTCAAAAACAAGGAGGACAACGATAGAGAAATACATATGGCAAGGCGTCTTAAAGAGCTATCCCTCTCTCATGAACGAATCCTTTTTATCGGAGGAATGGCCCATGTTGAAGCGGTTCTAAATCTTGTCGATAATGAATCTTTTCCAAAACTAAACCATGCTCCTCGAAATGTTGTAGAGGTTTGCTCTCTCACAGATCAATCAACGAGAGAGATAATGGCTGAATATGGATGGATCTCTAAACACTACGAAACTTGGCGTCACACCTCAAATACTCCTCCAGATAGACAGAAACTGATCTACGAACTTTTTAAAGAAGCTTCTACCAATTACATCAAAAACACAGGAAATGTATTCCCTGGCTATCATCTGCGTAATCTAATGAAGTTTTTGCGCAATTATGCACTTATCCGCAACCAACTCATGCCAGACTTGCATCAGATCCTTTCAGGGGCAAAAGGTTGCGTCGACCATAATTATGCATATGAAGTGTGGGTTCTAGCTACAGAATATCCTCATCGACGCAATATAGACAACTTGCCTGAACTCAATCTCAAAATCGAAGATGTATGGGGCCATAGCAAACTGATTAATTTCCATCTCAAATCAAAAAACCCTAAAAGCGCATCTGCACAGCGTTTGAGAAAAGACCGGACAAAAATGAGGTTCGATCCCCCAGGCCCATTCAGCATCTGCTCATATCCTCCAGAAGATGTTGTTATCGAACAATTCGGCGAATTTTTAAAGAAAAAGGGCACTCAAATTCTCCAAGAAGAGGGCGCACGCACAATCCCGTTTTCCTCAAGCATAGAAGATGGGATAGACACGCGAGAGACGATCAGGCATTGGCATGAGAAGAAAATGTATGTTAAAACAAAAGGAAAACCTCCAGGGCGCGTAGGATCTATTGTCATTATCTTTAATGAAGATGCCGACGGAGATGAAGCTAAGAGTAATCCTTACTCTTGGACAACTACATGGATAGGAGAACATTCACAAGAATCTGATATGTCATTCTATGCTACACCCGTCACAGCTAATGTTGTTGGACCTGGAATCAGTCGATGCGAATACGGAGGTTTCATGATGTCATACCCCCCAAGACGCCTCTATGATGTATGGTCTGATCCCGATTATGCTGATTGCCGCACAAAAGCGGAGGTTCTTCTGAAAGCGGCTATCGACTATTCAGTTCAGCCGCTGATCACATATGTTGCTGCAACCCCTCCTCGAAGCGCTATGAAGAGTTATGCTCGACGATTTGGCAAAAAGGTTGTCTATTTGCCTATAGGACAGCTCTCTCCTGTGACCTTAAGTAAGTTGCGTGTCTTTCATGTCTTGGACAGCCATAGCAAGCGAAATATTGCCGGAGAGTATATTTTTTAGAGGGAATTGAAACTATACTGGTTCCAACTTTCAACTGGAACCAGTATATACTGATTCCAGCTGAAAGTTGGAAAATTTCCCTCGAGTTTTAAAGGA
>JBAWZJ010000067.1:0-9052 GCA_037143085.1 Parachlamydiaceae bacterium
TAATAGCACAGTCTACATTTGGACTTTAGAATTCACATATTTGTGAACATATTTTTATGGTAATCGACTCAAAAAAAACAGTAAAAGTAAAGGGTGTTGTGCTGGAAACTCTACCAGGTACTAAGTTTAAAGTAGGTATAAACATTAAAGGAAAAGAACATGTGATTTATGCCTATATCTCAGGCAAAATGAGAATGAATTTTATAAAGATATTGCCGGGAGATAAAGTGAGGGTAGAGATGACTCCTTACGATAAGGAAAAAGGTAGAATAATTTATAGATACTAAAAATGAAAGTAAAAGCATCTGTAAAAGCAGACCCTTCGAAAGGCGACATCCTTGTTCGTCGTCGAGGCCGTCTCTATGTAATTAACAAAAAAGACCCCAATCGCAAGCAAAGGCAAAAGGGGCCAGCCCGCAAAAAATAGGATTTAAGAATATATATGGCGAAAAAGTCATCTGTTGAAAAGCAAAAACGTCGAGAGCTACTTGTCAGCCGTAATTGGGACAAGAGACAAGGCTTCAAAAAGATAGCTGCTGACATGAACGTTAGCGAGGAAGAAAGAGAAAGCGCACGCATCAGTTTAAACAAGATGCCACGCGACACTTCTCCTACACGCCTCCGCAATCGTTGCCGCCTTACAGGCCGGCCTCGCGGCTTTCTTAGAAAGTTCCAACTATCCCGCCTTACATTCAGAGAGATGGCCTCGATTGGTCTTATCCCTGGTGTGACAAAAGCTAGCTGGTAGATTCTTATTGTATGATCCTAAAAACTCAAGTTTTTAGGATCATACTACATCTCGCGCAATTTCCCCCTGCCCTTACCCTTAAATTTTTCCAATTTTTTACAATATATTACATAAGACTTCTCAGTTTTTGGATCGCGCTCAGTATCGTTTCTATGTTTATTAAGATAGTGTAGAAACAACATTGGCAAGGATAAAGGCAAGAAATGAATTATGGTAGATGTCTATTCTAGTGTTTTATGAAGATCTGAGATTTCGGAAATATGTTGCCAATCCCCCATTCCTCCACACCAAACATAAGAGTTTCGGTCAATTTTTCCTTCTGCCCATAGTATTTTGAGATCGTTGACAGACATCGGCCCCAATTGTTTGCGCATTGTATCTAGGCAAAACCATTCTCCAGAAATAACATTTTTTTCATTAGAAGACCCCTCTGACATTGGAACTTCCGTTGTCTTTTTTTTCTCTTCTACAGGAGTCAACGAAGGTAATACGAAAAGAGCAATCGTCCCCAGCACCCCAAAAAGGATTCCGACAAAAAACCAAGCGTACGGATTTCTTCCACGTTGACTGGCAAGATATGAGGTCGACGCTCCTATGAGAGCCCAAAAAACAATACTTAAAAATAATGACATTTATATTTTACTCAACTTCTGTGTTGCTGCTAAACTCGCGAACTCATTATGATGCGAAGAACAGATGCTTGTCAACCGTAAGGACACTGATCATGAAAGAAATGAAAGAAAAAATTCACGCAAAAAAGTTAGACACCAAAGAATTTGAGCTACCCGACACACATTTTGTCAGAGACGTTGAAAATAGAGTATTTCAAGGAATCGTCTTGCAATGCCTCTCCAAGATCGATGGGATCACACTAGTCGAAGGAAATTTTATCGACAATATTTTAGGAAGAACCTCTCTAGAAGGAACCAAAGGGATTTCCATCGAGCAGGATAATAAAAACCACTCTGTGGGCGTTAAAATCGATGTTAACATCTGCTACGGTCACTCTATCCCAAAAAAAGCCGAAGAAATTCAAACTGTCTGTGCTGAAGAAATCACAAAACTAACAGGCCTTCATGTTTCTAGCGTACATGTCGTATTCAAAAATGTTCTGCTTCCGGAGCAAATGAAAAAAGAATTAATTTTAAATGAAGATGGAGCTCACAGCCTAACAAATGGAGCTATTACTGAAGAATACAACGATGAATTTTAGAGCAACCTCGTGAACAATTTCTTTTATTCACTAATCAACTTGTTGGTAGCCGTTTTTTTTCTTGCCATCGGCGTGATTACATTGATTACTTCATGGTCAACAGCAACACAAACAACTCTGGTTCAGCTAATTATTGAAAACTCTTTCTCTATATCTCTCTTTGGATTTGCTTTTATTGTGATCGGCGTTTCGGTTATCGCTCACATTGTTATTAATGCGAAGCGTAATCATTATTATATCAAATCGGAAAACCTCGAAATCTCCGTCGATTCAGCAGTCGTTGAACAATACCTATCAGCGTACTGGAAGCAACTTTTTCCTCAAAAGGAAACGTCTTCGAAAGTTTCTATCAAAAACAATAAAATCTACATTTTCGTCGATTTTCCTCATCTACCAAAATCTGCACAAAAACAATTTTTGGAACGAGTGCAAAACGATATCTACAACCTGTTGGCAAAAAAATTGAACTACGAAAAAGAGTTCGATATTGCTGCCAGTTTTCAGTGAAAATAATTTACAAAAATTACAATTTTCACTAAAATTTCTCCAAGAACTTTTGAATACTTAACAAGTACGCAATAAATATAATTTAAAACCAATAAATAGAATATGACACACTACATAACTTTACCAAACCATTACCTCGCATTTACCCTGTATAACAATATAGAAAGTTTGAGAGGGAGATTTAATGGAATTAAAGATGATATTCAAAAAAGAATCTTATTTCTCACCAATTATATAGAGAATCCTGCAGAAGTAGGTTCTATCGCTCCTAGTTCTCGTTGGTTGTCTAGAAAAATCGTAGAGCTTATCCCGGAAAACAATCAAAAGAGTGAAGTATGCCGATATCTTGAAGTTGGTCCCGGCACAGGCCCGTTTACAGAAGAAATCGTCAAACGTCTGCGTAAAAATGATGAATTGGATCTCGTTGAATTGGACCCAAAATTCTGTGCTGAGTTAAAAGAAAAATATAAACATTTAAGCAATGTTCATATTCACTGCAAGCCTTTAGAAGAGTGGCACCCGGAATATCAATATGATGCTATCATCTCAGGACTCCCCTTGAACGCATTCCCTTCAGAAGTTGTTGAAACTATTATCCAATCCTTTAAATCCCTCGCAAAAGAAAAGGGAACTGTCTCTTACTTTGAATACGCTTTTCTCCCTACGATAAATAAATCTGTGTTATTTGGAGAAAAGGGAAAAAATTTCCAAAAAGTATTAGAAATAAAAGATCTCTTCTATAAAACTTTCGGGAGAGACAAGGAGTTTGTTCTATGGAATTTGCCTCCAGCCAGAGTCCTTCATTTCGAAATAAAGAGAGCCGATGAGTCAGTTTCCGCTATTTGATACACCGATCGATTTAGCCCACAAATATTGGAAAAATTTATTATCCCCAACTGATCATGTGATCGATGCTACGTGCGGTAATGGGCACGATACCCTTATGCTTGCACAGCTTGTACCTAACGGCCATGTTTTTGCCATCGACAATCAGCAACAAGCCATTGATACAGCAAACGAAAAGATTTCAATGAGTCTAGGAATGAATGTTTCATTCCACCTGCAATGCCATTCAACCTTTCCATTGAAGATTCAACCAAAATCCATCGCTTTGGTTGTCTACAATCTCGGCTACCTTCCCGGAGGAGACAAGCAGTTGACGACAAAGCGATCGACAACATTGCAGAGCCTGGAAAAAGCTATTCCACTCATTCGTCCAGGGGGAGCTCTCAGCATTACCTGCTACCCAGGACATCCTGAAGGAGCCCTTGAGGAAACAGCTGTTTTGGAATTAATAAAGACACTACCTGCAAAAGAATGGAGTTGCTGCATCCACCGTTGGATCAACAGAAACGCTAGCCCTTCTCTTCTGTTGGTACAGTCAAAAATACGCGTTTTGGATAAGCAATAAAACTCATTTGAGTCTATTGTTTACTCACCTTACGCAAACGGAGCAACATTTCGGCTGAGCCAAAGCCTCGGGGTCGAGCTCGCGTGAGCGGCCTCATATTTTTAAATATTAGGTCGCTCAAGCGAGTTCGACCGCGAGAGCTTTCGCTTCAGCCCAAATGTCGCTCGGTTTGCGTAAGGTGAGTTGTTTATCCAAAACTCGCGTTCAAAAGTGTCTGATAGCACAAAATAAGATGATCAACCCCTCGCATTGCCCGATGAGGAGATGCCTCTGGAGGAATATGATACCGGTAAGCAATATCATTTTTTGAAAGAGATATTTTTTCAGGAATCGGCTTGCCTGATTTCTTAGCATCCAAAACGCAAATCGTCCAAAACATCGAAGCCAAATCTAGCCAATGGTAGGGCCAATTCAATAATTCTTGAACGTAAACGTCGATCAATTGATTAAAAAAGCCCCGGTCAAATGCCGGATTTTGACAAATGAACATTGACCTCCCTCGTTGAATCTCAAGAGAACGCAGTAGAGCCATAATTTCTTTGCCTACCGTTGCAGGGTCTTTTCCTTTAATGAGGTCATCCCAAGTGAATCCATTAATTTCAATGCTCGCAAGATCCCGTTCATTCCAAGCATCCTGAGACTGACGGATAACACTTTGATATTCACCTAATATTTTATTTGACGAAAGATCAATAACCTTTAAAGCTATATCGATAGGACTGTGCCGCAATGGATTGAGTCCTGTTGTTTCAATATCAAGAAAAATACCACGCATAACAAACCTTTAGAAAAGAACAAAGGATATCAAATTTTATACCGAATGTCATTCAAAATTTGGCATTTCCAGGTCGAAGCTTTGACGCTACCAAGCAGTTAACCTTTGAATCAACAATAAAAAAATCCTTGCCCCCTTTTCTAAGAGAATGGTATATTTGGACCAAATATAAGATATGAGATCATATGACGAATCCCTTTCATTGGCTTTCTAATATTATTCTTCGCCTCCGCTATCCCGTCGCTCTTCCGGAGGAGATTGCCACCGACATCGGTGTTCCCATTTCAAATGTTCTCACTTTTGACGAATTTGTTCGGAAACTCACAAATCTCTCATCCCGTCCGGAACGACTAAAAAGATTCATGCCACGTGATCTAGCAGAAGCTGCCTTCGAAAAAGCGCAACGAAAAGAGATTTTTGGTAGAAACTCTCTCTTTTCTTATTATTTCAATGAGGGGTGGCTAGAATTCAGTCTTCATTTTGACGAGCAATCAAGGCTACGACGGGTCTATCTACAACACAAAAACTTCGTTCATGAGCAAGGTATAGAAATCCGACTCACTCACCTTGCACAAACAGAGTGGCACTTAGGCTAAAGCTCCCCCACCCCGCTTGGGGAGAGTCAATCAAGTGTGAGTTTTTGAGTTCAAGTAATTCAACGCACTGCCGGCCTTAAACCACGCAATCTGACTTTCATTATACGTATGATTTAATTGAACCTTCTCCTCTGTTCCATCAGCATGATGAATCAGGAGCGTGAGAGGTTTCCCGTGAGCAAAACTCTTCAATCCTAAAATTGACAACCGATCGTCCTCCCGGATTTTTTCGTAATCTTTCGGATTATCAAACGTCAACGCTAACATTCCCTGTTTTTTGAGATTTGTCTCATGAATACGGGCAAAGCTCTTAACGATGATAGCTCTTCCTCCAAGATAACGAGGCTCCATGGCTGCATGTTCTCGGGAAGACCCCTCGCCATAATTTTCATCCCCTATTGTCACCCAGCCTATCCCCTTTTCTTTGTAACTCCGAGCTACCTTAGGAAATGGTTCTATCTGAGCGCTAAGAAGGTTTTTCCCCTGTCCGATCTCTTCCCTAAAAGCGTTCCTTGCACCGGTGAACATATTATCTGAAATTTTATCCAAATGTCCTCTAAATTGGAGCCACTTTCCAGCCGGTGAGATATGATCTGTTGTACATTTCCCCTCTGCTTTGACAAGGACATAGAGGTTTAAAAGATCGGTTCCTTCCCATGGTTTAAATGGTTCCAAAAGTTGAAGCCTTGGACTCGATGGGTGAACGGAAATTTTCACATGGTCGCTTTTTTCTGCAGGAGGGATATATCCATTTTTCCCTTGATCAAACCCTCGCTTTGGAAGCTCCTCACCATGAGGAGGAAGCAATTTAAACACCTGCCCCTTATCATTAGTGAGCGTGTCATGCATGGGATTAAAAGTTAAATCACCAGCAAGCGACAATGCGATGACGATTTCTGGGCTAGCAACAAAAGAGTGAGTGCCGGGATTAGCATCATTGCGTCCAGAAAAATTCCGATTATAAGAAGTTAAAATAGAATTTTTTTCTCCAAAAGCGACATCATGCCTTTTCCATTGCCCTATACATGGACCACAAGCATTTGCTAAGACAAGACCCCCGATAGCCTCAAGCACTTCAAGCTGTCCATCTCTTTCAATCGTTGCTCGTATTTGCTCAGAACCCGGAGTTACAGTCAGCGGGCATTTTGTCTTGATGCCATGTTTTATAGCTTGTTTAGCAATACTTGCAGCTCGTTCAATATCTTCATAACTAGAATTTGTGCAAGAACCTATCAATGCAACAGAAATTTTCCCTGGAAAATCATTTTCTACTACAGCATCGGCAAATTCGGATAACATCCATGCTCTATCGGGAGAATATGGTCCATTAATGTAAGGTTCTAACGAGGATAAATCGATATCAATTACCTGATCGTAGTAATTCTCAGGTTTTTCTGTCACCTCGCGATCCGGAGTCAAACAATCGATGAGTTGATCAGCCAGCTTTGCTACTTCATCCCTTCCGGTAGCTCGTAAGTAGTCAGCCATACGATTGTCATAAGGAAACACTGAAGTCGTCGCTCCTATCTCAGCTCCCATATTGCAAATTGTCCCTTTACCCGTACAAGAAATAGATTTGGTCCCTTCACCAAAATATTCGATGATAGCCCCCGTCCCCCCTTTCACTGTCAAAATACCGGCTAACTTTAAAATCACATCTTTAGCCGAAGCCCATCCGCTCAACTTTCCCGTTAATCTAACACCAATAATTTTTGGAAATTTAAGCTCCCAAGGAAGTCCCGCCATCACATCAACAGCATCAGCTCCACCAACACCAATAGCCAACATGCCCAAACCTCCAGCATTTGGTGTATGGGAATCTGTCCCTATCATCAATCCACCAGGGAAGGCGTAGTTTTCTAAAACGACCTGGTGAATGATCCCTGCTCCGGGACTCCAAAAACCAATGCCAAATTTGCTCGACACGCTTTGAAGGAAATCAAAAACCTCTTTGCTATCATGTATAGCGCGATTAAGATCATCAACAGCTCCGGTTTCAGCCTGAATTAAGTGGTCGCAATGGACAGTTGCAGGAACTGCAGTCTTTGGTTTCCCTGAAGATGCAAATTGGAGTAGAGCCATCTGAGCTGTTGCATCTTGCATTGCAACACGATCAGGAGCAAAATCAACATACGTCTTTCCTTTGACAGGGACTTCCTTCATGGGAAGAGATGTGTGAGTATATAGAATTTTTTCTGTCAATGTTAAGGGACGGTCGATAATACGACGAATCTCCTTAAGTTTCCTAGGCAAAGACACATAAAGTTGCGTAATAATAGGCAGATCGAATAACATGGTAACTCGACTTTGTACATTTTTTGTTCAGATTCCAGAGAGAGGCAAACTCCAACGTAATAAATTTCGACAGATGGGCATTTTTTGCCCTTCCGAGAAATTTATTAAGCTGGAGAAAGCCTCTCTCGGAAGATGAACCAAAAAAATGTACAAAGTCGAGGGTAAACTCTCCTGACGTATCGGGTTTATATATATCGTTGCTCTTATATATATAAAAGATTTTTGTGTTTTTTGTGAGAAAATCTTGCAGCTTATCCGCCAATTCCCTATCGTCCTGCTTTAGTTCGAGAGGATGTGAAATATAAGGTCATATGAAGAATAATATGTACATTCGTCTTTTGATTAACACAATCATTTGTCTTTCCTTTATCACTGTACTCTCCACATATGCTGCAGCGCAAAAAGGGCAAGAAAAAATCTTTTTCAGCCTAGACTCCGATGATCCGACTCCCTCTGCACCCTCCCATTCTATATCGACGCAAAACGCCCCAAAGGGTTCTTCTACTGAAATGGGCTCTAAAGACTCAAATACAGGATCTTTTCTCTATACTATACCCGAACCCAAAGAAGATCCGGTTGAAAATCTGACGGCAGCACGAGAGCCTACTACCATTGCAGCAACAGTAGCCCCCGATTTTTCTCCAATTGAAACTTCACCATCACCTAGAACAGCCCTCATTAATTTTAACAATGTGAGCATGGTCGAATATATCCGCTTTGTTAGCAGAATATCGAATCGAAATTTTGTGTTTGATGAAAATGACCTGCAGTTCAATGTGACAATTATTTCTGAAGAGCCAGCAACGATCGAAAATATCATGACAGCACTGTTGCAGGAGCTGAGGATTCATGACTTACAACTCATTGAAGACAATAATAATCTGATCATCCACAAAAACGCAAAAGTGACTGGTATTTCACAAGTTGTCGCCGATGGTATCCCGGAAAAAGCAGGCCAACCCTCCGATATTGTCACGCAAGTTTTCCGTTTAAATACTTTAGACACAGATAAAGCGGTGGTCCTCATACGCCCTCTCGTTTCCGATTCAGCGCTAGTTGAGCCTCTTAAAGACAATAATCAACTAGTTGTTACCGATATCACCGCCAATGTCAACAAGATAGCACAACTTCTCAAGAGCTTAGATGCTCCAAATAGCAGTCTCGTTATCGGCCAATATGTGAGTCGCTTAACACCGATCGATACACTGATTCCCCTCGCTCAGCAGATCATGCTACCAATCTCTTTGGATCAAACACTTTCATTCATTCCACACCCGACCACAAATAGTATTTTTATCGTTGCATCACCCTTTCTTGTTGAACGGACGATCTCAATATTAGAATACCTTGATCAAGATCAAGGGGCGACAAGAATTTTAGACCTCAATGATCTAAAATTTGGCGGCACAAAGATCTCTCCAAAGCAGTTGAAAACACTGTCAGGACAGTGGATCAATAATGCTCAAGGAAACTGGATGTTCCAGCCAGAAGCAAATCTACAATCGGA
>JBAWZJ010000068.1:0-9004 GCA_037143085.1 Parachlamydiaceae bacterium
ATAATTAACAGTGTAAATAGTGTGAGGATAACGAGCATTGTACGTCCTCCGAAAAGAGCGTATTCCGACGGTAGTTTCTTCCAATACCTGCCCACCCACACAATAGCAATAGGAATTAATCCATTCAAGATCGCTTCGCCAAATCCGCCGGCAACTCCGATTGCTTCAATGAAAATTCCTGGGTTTGCGGCTGCAAAAATCGCAGGAGGTAAGAAAACTCCGATACATAAAAGAATTCTCATCCCCCCCGTTCTATTAACTTTCAATCCGTCAGCTAAGAAATCTACCATTGAAAGAGAAACACCCAAAAATGATGTGATCAAAGCGAAAAAACCAAAATATTCGCCGAAAAGAACAAGCCACGGATGTCCGACAATCCGTTGAAGCGTTTGAGATACCGGTTCTCCACGAGCGTCGGCTCCGAGAATATCATCTAATGAGAGTGTTCCAATGATCATCCACTGCCATATTGAATAGATGATGAAAGCTGCCAGACAGCCAGAAACAATTGAAATGCGCAACGACAATACGTGTCTTTTTAGGTAAGAGGATAATGATGGAAGCAAATTGTGGTATCCATAAGCCCCAAAAAGTACGGGGGTAGCCGCAAGGCTTAATTTCCAGTCGGTTCTTTTTAGCAATTCTGTACGAATCTGCATAGTGCCGGCATCGATCAATAAAACAAAAGAAACTAACAACCCAACCATCAAGATCCAGTTTACCCGGTCTACAACTTTGGGGCCCAAAAAAACAAGAAGTCCGAAAACGATAGCAAAAACAGCATACATCGGTGCACCAGCTACAGAAAAACCCAGAATCTGGCGTATCACTTCGGAAAATACAGGGGCTCCACCGGCACAATAAGAAACTTCCAAGCAGTAGTAGAGAAGAAGAAAGGAAATTCCCGCAATAACGCGTCCTCCCGTCCCTAAAAAGTTTTGGGTGAGAGAAAGAAGGTTGACGCCATCGTCCATCCAAAGAATAGCTTCAAGAAACAGTAAGCCTGTTGCCATCATAAACAGGCAACAGAGGAAGTTGATTACTATTGCAGGTAAAAAACCAGCTAAACCGGTGACTATAGGCAAGGCTAGCATGCCGGCACCAATGGCTGTTCCCATGACAAGCAATGTTCCACTTAACGAACGAATAATATGAGGCATAATCGATACTCAAAAATTAAATTTTTACCCAGACTTGCGCCTTAGCGACATGCGAAATGAAATTGTGTTGTTTCTCAATTTTTGTGTTTTTTCCGAGATACTTGAATAAAGTAGGCGCAAAATAACCACAAAAAGTGGGGAAATCAACACTTGTTGATGAGGCGCAAGTCTGGTTTTTACTGAGGTCCGGCACGATTATCCTGATTTTCTAGAATTTTGGCTAGGATAAGATGGACAATTTTTGTATGATCTTAAGAAAACGCGCGTTAAAAAGGTTGAATTATTTTATGTCAGACAGTGCTGTTATCGTCATCCCTGCGCGGATGGCATCAACTCGGTTTCCAAATAAACCGCTAGTGAAAATTGCCGGAATTCCCATGATCGAACGTGTATGGCGGATCGCTAAGTCGGTGTCCTTAGCTAAAGACGTCGTCATTGCAACGGATGATCAGGATCTTAAGAAGTTTGCAGAATCTTTTGGAGCACATGTTGTGATGACTAGCTCAGATTGTCAAACAGGAACAGATCGGGTTGCTGAAGTCTCTCATCTGATGGGAGGCGAACATTCAATTTTCTTTAGCTTCCAAGGCGATGCTGTATTGACCCCCCCCTGGGTCGTTGAAGCTGTCCTTCATTCGATGTTGACGGATCCGACAATTGGTATGGCAACACCTGCAGTCCGCTTAGAGGAAATGGCTCTTTTTGATTTTGTAGCAAGCAAGCGAGGCGGCAGTTCAAGTGGTACAACTGTGACTTTCGACCGGAAAGGGAACGCTCTTTATTTTTCCAAGGCATTAATACCGTATACCAGAGAAGAAAATAATCCAAAGCGGATAGTTTTTCGCCACATAGGTCTTTATGGATATCGTAAAGATGTACTACAGAGTCTCGGAAATTTGCCGGAAGGTGTTTTCGAAAGAGAAGAGAAGCTTGAACAGTTAAGAGCCCTCGAGAATGGTATTCCTATAAGGATTATTCAGGTCGACTATAAAGGTAGGACTCACGGTTCTATCGACCGCCCTGACGATGTTGCTTTTGTTGAATCCGTGATCGCAAAGGAAGGAGAATTGTTATGATTTCACACGAACCTATCCACCTCATATTGGCGAGACATGGAAATACGTTTGAAAAAGGCCAAAAACTTGTTCAAGTTGGATCGAAAACAGATATGCCGTTGACAGGACATGGTCGTGTACAGGCAGAATTTTTAGGGAAATATTTGGCTGAACGGCAAATAACACCTCGAGGTTTATATGCGGGGGGATTAAAACGGCAGATTGAAACCGCTAAAATTGTTGGAAAAGAACTGCATTTTAAAGGAGATATCCATGAGCATGAACCGGCGCTCACCGAGGTTGACTACGGTTTATGGGAGGGATTAACTCAAGAAGAAATCATGGAGAAATGGCCCTTGGAATATAGTGCTTGGACAGAAGAATCTGCATGGGGAGAAGAAATTTTTGGAGGAACGGTACGCAATCATCTGATTGCGATTGAAAAGTGGCTCAACAAGCTAAGAGAAGAATATAGCTCTGGTGATACTGTAATTGGGATTACTAGTAATGGGATTATTCGTTTTTTTTACTCGTTTCATGATGAAGAATGGAGCCGTCTCAAGAAGGGAAAACAAATGGATATTTTAAAAGTCTCTACTGGGCATTTTTGTGAGATATTGTTGTTTAAGAATTCTATTAGCATTAAAAGTTGGAACGTCAACCCAAAGGAGTAAAATGGCAAAAAAAGGGACGCCTCTTTCCAGGTTCATGAAATGGTCTTCTAAGGAAGCTGGAAAACCGATTGCTTTTGTTTTCGCTTTGATATTCATAATGATGTGGTTGATAGTGGGTGTCGTTTTTGGTTTTAATGATTGGTGGATGTTATTTCTCAATACTGCGGCTACAGTCAATGCATCATTGATGGTATTCATTATTCAGAATACGCAAAATAGAGAAAATAAGGCTCTACATCTTAAGGTCGATGAACTTATACGTGTGACAAAAGAGGCTGAACGTTCTTTAATTGCTATCGAAGAGAAGGAAGAAGGTGAGTTAGAGAAGATTAGAGAGAGAATTTTATGGAGAAATACTCTAGAATAATTTTTCGTAAATCATTGATTTCCATAAGTATATTGACATGCATTTCTTTTTTTAGAAAGTCAAGTTGACTAAATACAGCCTTCCCGTTTAATCTCCGTGCCATTGAATATTTCTTAAAGGAGACATGTTATGATAAATAAGATTCTAAAAACAACTTTGGGTGGAGTTTGCGCAAGCATTATGATGTTTGCTGCAGCGCCAGTACAAGGTTACGATGCCTATTCAGCTCAGTGCTACGATCCATGCGGATGTTCCGATCAATTTTGGGTAGATGCAGAGTATTTATATTGGGGAATTAAGAATTCTCCAGAGCCTGTTGTATTAGTTTCTGAAGGTGCTTCAGATACAGCAGAAGCTCTAACACCTGTTATCGGTGGAGCGAATGTTTCAAATGACTGGCGTTCTGGCGGTAAATTTGGTTTGGGTTACTGGTTTGACGAAACACGTCATTACGGAATTGAAGGTAACTATTTTTTCATTCCTACAGGTTCAACAAAAAAAACTGTAAGTTCTGATGCTCTAGAAGGTTCTAACTATCTCGTTGCTCCATACTATGATGTGGTTGCTGGCGCAGAAGCTTATGACTACTTGATTGCAAATCCAGGTGTATGGTCTGGCACTGCAACGCGCAAAATTGGCAACTGGATGCAAGGAGCTGAACTTAATGGTTTGGCTGTATTCCCATGCGATTGCAACTTCAATGTCACAGCTTTAGTCGGTTTCCGTTACTGGAACTTCAACGAAAATTTGACATTCTCAACAAATTCACCTTACGTTGCTCCTCACGCAATTGATATTTTCGAAACAACAGACAAATTTGATGTCCAAAACAATTTCTACGGCGGTCAAGTTGGTGTTGGTTTTGATTACTCATACGACTGTTTCTCAGTTAACGTAAAAGCAAAAGTTGCTTTAGGTGCAATCATGGAAGAGTTGGATATCCATGGTAGTACTTTAACAAATGATTTTGATTCATTAGGTGTTGCACAAGAATTTGAAGGCGGCGTTTATGCTTTGCCAACAAATATCGGTCACCACAATAAAACGAACTTCTCGGTAATTCCTGAAGTAGAAATCAATTTCGGTTACCAAGTAACAGATTGTTTCCGTCTAAAACTAGGCTACACATTCTTCTATGTTAGCAACATGATTTGGGCCGGTGATCAGATTGATGCAAACATCAACCAATCACAGTCTGTAGCTTACACAGGTGACGCAAGTCCAGTTCTTGTTGGACAAGCAAGCCCAACGGCTTTCTTGAGAACATCGAGCTTCTGGGCTCAAGGTGTTAATGCTGGATTTGAATTCCAGTTCTAATCTTGCTAACCTCGGTGCGGCTCAAGTCGCGCCGAGGTTTTTTTTTTTCAACTCCAAAAACTTCTAATTTTTTGAAAGATTGATAGTTCAACTTCTTTGATTTTTTTGTTTTCTTGTTCCCATATAAGATCATCCAAAAGACGTGCTAGTGGGGATTTGTTAAATGTCGTTATCTCAACTGAAGTCCAAGGTAAAATTTCTTCGATAAAATATTCTTTCGCAAAATGAGCGTTCTTACTACTCAGCCAATTTTTTAATATTTTGAATTCTTTTTCGTTGTATTTAAGGTCTCCTCTCAAAAATTTAGTTTGTATTTTTAAATTCAAGAATTCGGGATCTTCTTCTAGTTTTGCAGAGTCGAATATACCAGATATATCGTGTTGCATATAGACCCCAGTATTTAAATCATAAAGAGCTACATTAATTTCTTTTTCTTCAACTGAAGAGCTAAATTTTGGGCCATTGCGAACACTCTCAAAAATCTTTTTCCATTCTTTTGTGTCTGTTGGATCTAAGATGATGACTTGATATTCACTTGTTTCAGGATTGTGTTTGATTAGTATTTGGTTGAATCTTCCGTTACTTCTTTTATCTATTCTGAGGTTGTTGCTGATTAATATATTAGTGTTGAAAATTTTTTCGATGTAGTTTGGATGGTAATTGTATCCGTAATAAGTTTGTTGAAAAAGTTTTTCGGTTAAACGTGTAAAATGATTTTCCCATATTTGTACTTGTTGCTTTGTTGATTTGAATTGCGGAAACTTAGAATTTTTCGCTTTCGTCTTCTGTTGGTTTACTTGAAGCGTCTGTTGCTGCATTTCGGTTTGTTGCAGTTTCTGTGTTTGCGCTTCTCTTTCGGTCCCGTATGTCTGTGTTTGGCGAATCATCGCAGGTAGTTTTTCAAGCTCTGTTTGTTGAAGATTGGAAACCGCAGCTTCTATCTCTTCGGTGTACTGTTTGAGTATTGGGTGTTTCTTTATTTGATCGATCATCGTCGATTCTAAGAAGGCATTGACCTCGTTTTTAAGGACTTCTTCTTTAGGAAGTTCTTCTGAGGTGTGTGCATGTATTAAATAGGGACGTCGTTCTTCTTGATTTTCAAACAACTCTTGGCAGATGTTGTAAATATCTACCGCTGTTTCTATGTCGGTAGCTTCTGTCATTGCCGAAATAATTTTTTCTAGGACAATGGCGTTCATTTTCTGTTTGAGAGAGCGATAGTTATCTTGCCCTTGTCTATCCGTTTGTTGAATGACGAGATATAAAAGGATCTCTTTAAAGGAGAGAGGGCTAGTGATTTTCTTGCCGCTTGCCTTTTCTACGATTTTGGTGATCACTGCTTTATCTTTATCTGACATAGCAAATTGGACTGTTTGAGAATGGGCTAGCCCTCGTAGCCTCCAGACAGATTGCATGAGATCTCTCAACAAAGTGTGTTGTCCAACAGTAACTGTTGCGGTCATTGTTGGAGAAAGGATAATATTTGAGCCTGTGGTGTGGGATTGATCCCAATAAGCCAACAGCTCCTCTTTCGGAATTTTGGAACTATTTTTTTCTTCCGATACCCAGTTACCATTTTTTTGACTTATGACCATCAAGCGGTCTTCCTTATCATAGTAAACAACACCTTTAATGTTCCAAGACTGTTTTTGTGCTGTTGTCAATAATGTTTTGGCTATCTGTTCATTTGTTATTCCACCAAACATATTAGCGGAGTCAATCAGTGAACATGGTTTTTTTGGAGCAATCGTAACCATCTTTTCTATTGCAGCGGTGATAGACGAAGGATCACCGGGTGTTGACGGAGGAACGATAGTTGTGGGGCTCTCTGTCCATATTAAAGACACCGTCTTAGCTATCGTGTCGGACTTAATAAACTCTTGAATCATTTTAGGGAATGTTCCCTGGTTCCAAAGCGTCCCTGAGGCTCCTTGAAACTGATTGAATAAGACACCAAACAATTGCGCGTTAGTACTTAACTGTGTTTCATAAATTTTAATTTCAGGTAACACAGCATGAAGAACCAAGTCCATGATTTTTTGAGAGTCTTTGTTAACGATGTTAGTTAATTGTTCTATTTGAACGTCATTTAAATTGAAAATATTGTACTGCTCATCGTCTTCTGTCATGGAAAGGAAGACCTTATATTCAGGGATTTCCTCTATAGGTGTTTCCTGATTTTCGGCCAACGCTCGATAGATACTCTTTTTGAGGTTTTCGATTAACAAGCTCATAACGCTTGGGGTGAAACCGCTTTTGATATACATGAGGATCGTGTAGTTGATGATTTCAAGTTCTGTCCCAAATTGTGTTCCGGGTTTACTTGCACGTCCAAGGTGGTAAGGGATGGCCAATAAATCTTCGCCACCATTTTTCTGCAGTGGAGAAGCTCCATAATGGCCAAAGAGTTGTTTGGGAAGAATTAAAGGAAGAAGTTCTGCAAATTGCTCTTTTAAGACCGCCAAAATATCTTGCACCTCGGGATCTTGGATAGAGTTTGTGAAACTTAATACAGTAGGGGTAATTTCTCCTTTTAGAAACGATTCAATAATAGTTTTTTGATCTGTGGGTAAATTCTGAATGAAAGAATTCCATTTAGGGTTGTCGATTTTGATTTCTCCGGAGAGTGTGGCATCAATTAATTTTGGTTGGATCTCATTGTAGTAAAGGTTTGATGTGAATGGGGGTGTTTTAACATCTTGTGTAGTCTCCAAAAGATCGAGTTTTTGTCTTATTGCTCTATCATCGATTAAAAAATTAAAAAGGCTAGTGACTGTTTTTGAAGGGAGAAGAAATTTTTCTGAAGGCTCTCCAATAGTGTAATGAAATGATTTAAGAACATCTAGGATGGAGTCGACTTCATCCACCATGAGGCTTCCTGACTTCTTAAAAATGGAGAATATTTGCAAGAAGAGTGCTATCTCTTTTTCTAAACTTTCTGTTTTGTATTTTGCAGCTTTTGCTTTTTTATACTCGCCCACCGTTTCAGCCATTTTTAAAAATAATGCTTTCAAGCTATCGCTAGAGATAAGTAATACCTTTTTCTTTTCTTGAATATCTATCAGACGGTCGGTGATCCGTTCCAAAGAATCGGTCTCAAACAGGCTGTCGCGTGTGAACTCCATGATCTCAAGAATTTGATCGAACGCCTTACTCATCTGTTGTTTGAGCTCCACAGACATCGATTGAATTAACTCTGTGGGGATGACGCCTATAGCTAAGTTTTTGCCGTCTGCATTTAAAAAACCTATCAGAGGAAGAATGACCGATGTTTTCCCGGCCCCCATAATCAATTCGATGACTTTTCCTACGTTTGCTGGCTCGGTGATTTGGCCGTTGACGATTTTCAATGCGTCGAGGCTATCTATTTGATCAGACCGCATTCTCATTTCTGTGTAGTGTTCAAACACTAGATATTCAGGGTGAATGTTTGGATCATAGGCTCGTTTGCGCGTTAGCTCAAGAGAGAGATGCCTTAACTTTTCTTGGAGATCATCTGCCTTGGGATTTGACGCTATATTCTCCATGGTTTTTGTGATGGAGTTGAGATATTCCTGGTTTGTAGACAAAACAAGATAGTTTTTAACTGTGTTAAATAGGCTGTTTATTTCCTTTTCAGAAAGAGAGGGGTTGAGTTTTTTCAAATTATCTAGATCTCCCCTCAGGAAAATCTGAATCATCTGATCAGCAGTGATGGGTTCATCCTGATCTGTAAGAAAGCGAGCTTTTTGGATGGCGCGTTGCGCCGATGTTAATCCTTCTGCACTGTTTGCCTTGGCTTCGATCTCCAATCTTATTGTACTAAGGTCTTTGTCGTGGGCAATAGCGACTTCTTGTAGGACCTTAATGGTGTCTCGAAAATTGTTGATGGAAGTGATATTATAGTCATACATGATGTGTTCTGGAGAACTTAAATATTGTTTGATATCGTGAATGATCCCTTTAAGTTCTTTTTCAACGAGATCATCGGTGAGATCGACAGAAGATAATGTGTCTAAATTCATTTCACGGCAGGGAATTGCTCTTGCTGTTAGAATATCGGATTCAACAATCCACACAGGATCTTCCTGAGAGGATTCTAGTGTGCTGAAATTGAACGGTGGGATAGAGGGTTTTATGATTTCATCTGTAGTGACAGAGTTTAAAGGAGGATGGCTTAGAGGGGAGAAAAAATTTTGCAAATAGGGTTTTGATACCGCTAACGTTTTTAAAGGGTTGATGATTTGGTTGTGAATCCAGTTCAACTTCTCCTTTTCCGGCAGATATTGTATTGCATTAAAGTCTTCAGGAAGAGCTTCCGGGTTGTTTAGAGCAGCAGCGAGTAAAAAGTTTTGAAGTTGTTTCTCTTTTGTAGAACCCGTTTGGGCATTTTGTAACGATGTCTCAATGCGTGATATCAACCAGGAATGGGGTAAAAAGCGACTAAAAATG
>JBAWZJ010000069.1:0-8983 GCA_037143085.1 Parachlamydiaceae bacterium
GTTTACAACGAGGGTTGCCAAAGCTTCCCCTTCAACATCTTCTGCGATAATTAAGAGGGGACGGCCACTTTCTGCAACGGCTTGTAATAGCGGAATGAGTTCCTTCACGCCTGAGATTTTTTTCTCGTGGATGAGGATATACGCATCTTCTAAGATGGCTTCTTGTTTTTCCGGATTTGTCATGAAGTAGGCTGAGAGGTAGCCGCGGTCAAAACTCATTCCTTCAACGACTTCTAAGGTTGTCTCGAAGCCTTTTGCTTCTTCAACGGTGATGGTTCCATCTTTTCCTACTCGATCCATCGCGTCGGCGATGATTTTGCCGATCTCGTGGTCGTTATTTGCTGAAATCGTCGCGACTTGCTCGATCTCCTGCTTACTGTTGATTTTCTTGCTTCTCTTGGCAAGCTCGCTGACAACTGTTTTAACAGCTTTTTCCATTCCGCGTTTGAGATCTAACGGGTTTGCGCCAGCAGCGACGTTGCGTAGTCCTTCGCTATAGATCGCTTCGGCTAAAACAGTCGCTGTCGTCGTCCCATCACCTGCTTTGTCGGCTGTCTTACTAGCAACTTCCTTCACCATCTGTGCGCCCATGTTCTCGTGCTTGTCTTCGAGTTCGATCTCTTTAGCTACGGTCACTCCGTCTTTCGTGATGTGTGGCGCTCCGTACGATTTGTCGATAATGACGTTGCGTCCTTTCGGTCCTAACGTCACCTTAACGGCGTCCGCAAGTGTGCGAACCCCTTTTAAAATCTTCTGACGTGCTTCTTCTTTGAAAATGATATTTTTTGCGGCCATAATTCATGACTCCTTCTACTTAATTTAATTATTTTGCGATGACTGCGATGAGGTCTTCAGCGCGAGCGATAACGAGTTCTTCGTCATTAAGGGTAACTTCTTGTCCTGAATATTTCTCAATAAGGACGGTGTCTCCAACCTTTACAGGGATAGGGATCAAGTGTCCGCTTTTATCCTTCTTACCGGTGCCGATAGCGATAACTTCAGCTTGCTCTTGCTTTTTCTTCGCTGTATTCGGGAGGATGATTCCTCCTTTTAGGGTTTCTTCAGCGTCGAGACGGCGGAGGAGGACCCTGTCCCCAAGGGGCTGTAACGAGGTGTGCTTGCTTGTCGATTTTAGAGTTTGAGCCATAGTTTATGTCTCCTGGTTTTTTAGGTTAAAGGGGCATTGTAATCAGGGTAAAAATTTTGCGCAATAGGAATTTAGCACATTGTGTTTTTGAGTGCTAAAATCCGAGTTCTTTCTCTAGAGAATCTACTAGTTTTCCAAATTTTGCTATTGCGGCAGCAACAGGTTTTGGCGACCTCATATCGACTCCTGCAGAGGCTAAAATATCGATAGGGTATCGACTGCAACCGGCTTTCAAAAAGGAAAGGTACGCTTCCCTCTCAGCTTTGCCTCCATCGCACACTCGATCGGCAAGAGCTAATGCAGCGCTGATTCCTGTGGCGTACTGGAATACATAAAAATTGTAGTAGAAATGGGGGATGCGCGCCCACTCAACTTCTGCTTCGGCATCAATGACCACTTTACTGCCGAAATAGCGTCTGTTGAGATCTCTGTATGTCTCGTTCATCAATTTTGGTGTTAACGGAATCTCTTTCTCGGCTGTCTCATGGAGCCACAGCTCAAATTCGGCAAACATTGTCTGACGGAATAAGGTGCCGCGGATATCTTCGATCTTTTGGTTAAGGAGGAAAATTCTCTCTTCTTTAGTCTTAACGCGTTCGAGCATCAGGCGCATGAGGAGTTCTTCATTGAATGTGGAGGCCACTTCCGCTAAGAAAATGGGGTAGTCGCCGTATTGGTATGGCTGGTTTGTGTGACTCAGGAGTGAATGCATGCTGTGTCCAGCCTCGTGGGCAAGTGTGAAGACATCCTTGATCAACTCCTTATAGTTCATCAAGATGTACGGCATGCTGTCATAGCAGCCACTAGAATACGCTCCGGAACGCTTGTTCTTATTCTCGTATCTATCAACCCAACGTTGATCTTTCAATCCTTTTTTCAGTAGGTTTTGATACGGTGCGCCGAGCGGAGCGACAGATTCAATGATGATCTCTTCCGCCTCTTTATATGGCATCCGAATCTCTACCGATGGGGTGAGCGGAACGTACATGTCGTAGAGGTGCAGCGAAGGGATTTTCATTACTTTGGCACGTAGAGCGACGTATTTATGCAAGATTTTCAGGTTGTCGTTGACAGCACGGATTAATGAATGATACACCGCAGTATCGATATTTTTTGGAAATAGCGCAGCATCGAGGCTAGAGGTATAGTGGCGGGCGCGTGCATTGAAAATATACCCTTTCACTTCACCGCTTAAAAGTTCGCTTAAAGTGTTTTCGTAAGATTTATATTTCCCTTGCAGCGTTTTGAATGAGTTTTCCCGTAGTTTTCGATCTTTATCCCTTAGGTAGATCGCATAGCTTCCATGTGTGAGCTCATGCTCTTTTCCTTTTCCGTCTTGAACCTGTCCAAACTTGAAGTCGGCATCGTTAAGTGCGCTGAAAGCTTGGTGGGGCGCTTGCAAAGCCTTTGCCGCCATTGCTAAAAGCTTCTCCTCTTCAGAAGGGAGCATGTGTTTTTTTATGCGGATCAACTTTTCGATGTGAAACTTATAGTCAGCCAAAAGAGGGGAATTAATCAATTTGTCAAGGGGCTTGTCTTCGATGGCGAGAAGTTCCGGTTCGAACCAAGACGTCTCCTGTGCAAAATCTTGAAGCGCCGACAATATTCTGTTGTAGTTTGTTTTGTGTTGGTCGTCGGTGATCTCTTCATCGTGTCTTAGGTGGGCATATGTGTACAGCTTTGTCAGCTTACGCGAGGTATCGCAGATGGCGTCAAGTGCTGCCTTTAAGGTTTTAGCGTTGGATCCTAACTTGCCTTTATATTTTACCAAATCAGGCCAGCGCGGGGCAGAGGTGCGTCCAGAAATGTTTTTATATTCTTGCTCCCACTCTTTTAGCGAAGGATACAGAGCTTCAACGTTCCAACGATCATCTTTTGCAACTTTAGACCGTTCAGCAAGAGTGTACTTTTTTGTTTTCATAAGAATGACCTTCCGTTTTTGCTATTCCCTCGACCATTAGACGTTTTGAATAATTCAGGTTCTTTTGAGCCGCTTTTCGACTTCAAATTGCAGGGGCAATAACAACTTCCGCATATGGCTCCTGCAATTTGAATCGAAAAGCGGCCAAAATAATCCCGAAAATCGACGAACCTTGGGTTATGCAAGATGTCTATTTTACATAAAATAAAATGAATGTATACGAAAAAAAAGCGGATAAGATCAATGCATTGTCTGAAATATCTTATTGGTCGCATTAACAAGAATACTCATGTTCAGAATCTTACTCTTAAACATTTTATTGTAGATATTCGACACCATTTCTTCTAGTTTGCTAGGGTTGTCTGTTAGAAAGGCTTGGAATCCCAAATTTACAATCCACCCCTCCTGTCTTGTCTTACGACTGAACAGATCATGTGCTAGAGATGAAACTGCATGAATTTGGTGCGCCAGCTTTTCTTTTGTGAGAGCTGCATGTTGAGGCTGCTCATCTAGAAAAAGAGTGTTGACCCATTCGGAAGAGAGGAAATTCTCTTTTAGCGATGTTGTCATTAGCTTTGTGAAGTAATCATGTGATTGACGCATTTTTTGTGTTTTATCTGCCAAAGCGTCACTAATGATTTTTTCTAGACCCGTCAAGGAAAATAGGCGGGGTGAACCTTTACCTAACTCAAGAACTAACTCCTTGGCAATTTTCCCAAAAGCTGGATCTGTACCTGAAGGGGGTTTGTCGAAATACACTTGGAAAATTGCTTTAATAGAGGATTCGTTGATTGCCGTTAGATCAGGTGATGCTTCTAAAATAATCTGCTCAAATTCTTGTATTGTTCCATCGGCAAAACTATTCCAATCATCATTCGAAAGAGCACTAAACTTGACGGTGTCTTGTTCCTCGAAAATATTAAATTTATCAGGATCAAAATGGTTAAATTGACTTTTTGTCAGCTCTATTAGCTTCTTTCTAATATCTTCCTTGATTGTTGGCCGGTTGGCTTCCTCACTTCTTACCAGTTGAAGAAAAAAATGAGCCGAATCCGGGTGATATTTCACTTCCTGAGACATCATATACTGGATTAATTGGGCATTGATGATGGGGGTGATAGTGTTAATGAAAATCTCATCCCAACTGCTTCTATTCGATATCCTTTCAAATCCCGTTTTTACGACTTTTGTGAAAATGTCTTTTACAGAATCTCTTGCAATTCCAATGCAGATCTCTTTGATAACGTCCAAGAACGGTTTTTTCGCCTGTTGTAGCCTTCCTGCTATGGAAGGTGTGACCAACTCGTTCGTCAATTCGGTGAATTGATTCACAATACTTCGAAGTTCTTCAGGGAAATAAAGTTGATTCCACAGTTCGATAAAAGGGTCGACTTCTTCAACACTTCCATCGCTTGCTATCTTTTGTGACGTGCAGAGAAGGGCGGAGTAGAGTTTTTCGGAAATTTCTTTGTAAATAGCTTGCTCACCCACGAGTCTCGCGTGCTGAGGGTCGATTCCTTTCTCTGCCAATGAAAGTTCCTGCTCAATCATTCGCTTAATCGATAGTTTGCATGTTTGCTGCTCACTAAATTTCTTTAGGGTGATGTGTTCAAAAAAATGTTCTTTTCCTCCACGTCTTTCTATATTGGTTAAATATTTTTTATAAAATTCTGGGTATATGTTCTCATCAATATGTTCAAGTGCTGTTTTGGCTTCTTCTAAATGTTTTTCAGCGATAACGATTTCTTTAATATGGTTACCTATCACTTCATGCAAAATCTCATCGAAAAGCTCCGGGAATGAGATGCTTTTTATTAGAGCTGCAATCTTTTCAGAAAAGAAGTCGGCAATGATTGATGTATTTAAGTGTAGGGCATGCTGTGTTATTTCAACAAAACTTCTCTGAATCGTTTTTTGTAGGTGATCTGAATAATAACAGACTTTTCTGGCTACCAGAAATGAGATCGCTTTTTCAAAAATGGTGTCGATAACATTTTCTTGTCGGTTTTCAAGCTCTTTTGTCTTCATTAACGGAACAGAGTGGTCGCCTAAAAGCCATTCCAAAGTTGGACGGATATAATTACGGAGCATATCTTCGTTGGGGGGAATGAATTCCCCTTTGAGTTCCTGCGTAACATGTTCTTCTAGTTCGATCAAAAGTTTTTTTATCTCGAATTGTTGCTCATCACGCCACGAATCAGTGGTGATTGGAATATCAATATTTGGTTTAATGAGTTTTTTAAAAATTTTTTGGAAGACAGGGTCGATTCCTTGGGCTTTTTGCTCAGCAAATTTCTGAAATAACGGTTTAGCAGCCTTATCGCCCATTTCAATCAGCGTTTGCGAAATGGAATTGATATACGAGAGAAACGATGCTGCTGAATCTTGAATGCTCTCTACAGGCGTTTGAGCATATTGTGTGTAGGTTTTGTCAGCAATTAATTTTAAAAAATCACGAAAAAAAGAGCGAAGCTCTTCTAGTGAGGAGTCAAAGTGACGATAAGGAGGTAGGCGAAAGTGAACGAGAGGGCTCTCATCCTCTAAAGGGATAGGGAAAAAATTAGAGATTGTTCTGTCGCTGAGAGGGGAGGGAGGAGTAGGTGTCTTCTCAAAAAAACACTCCTTTTGAAGAAAGGAAATCTCTCTGTCAGATAGGGAAATCTTTGGTGGTTCATTAGAGTTAATATTTTTAAACAGAAAAACGGCAAATGCGTGGATCTTCTGCCATAAAAATTTAAGTGCTTTAAAAACAAAAAGAAAAGGGGCTGTAGCCACAAAGGAAATGGTGTGTCCAATACGGCCAATGTGTGAAGTCGAGGTCATATTTTTAGAGCTTTAATCGCAAGGAAAAGGGGGATCTCTTCCCGGCAACGGTTTTCCATTTTTGCAGCTTTCCCGGTACTTTCCTTGTCAGAATGCCATTCTTCGATAAGTTCAATGAGAAATCCTGCTTCATACAGCCAACGACTGTAATCAGCTAAAGAGCGGTGGAAGGACCAGGTCGAGACAGATTCTTCTCCTTTGCTTGGATTCGCTTGAATAGGGATATCGAGAGGGGAGGAGTATCGGTCGATCCTTCTATATTGTGTTTTTTGTTCTTCATCAATCTTCCACGAAGATTGGCGAGGAATACGGAAACATGGATGGTTCATCGCAATCACGAGGTGTCCCTTAGACACTAGATGACGTGAGGCATTTTCGAATGCCTGTTTTGGATGTTCCATATTCTGGATAGCTAATACGATGGCTGCATGAGAGAAGTCTTGTTTCTTCAAAGGTAGCGGCTTCAGGGCATCGCCAACCATATAACCGTGATTTGGTAAAGGATCCTGACTTTTTGCGTTTTTAATCAATGATGGGGATATATCAACACCCATGTACTCTACATGGCGTGGAATGCTTCGCCCTAAAATCCCTTGTCCGCAAGCGATGTCAAGGAGAGATGCCGGGGCTGATGTCAACCCAAGAAGACGAAGAACGCCGGGGATAACGATGTGCTCGTGGTAATAGTGGCCCGAGTCGCCAACGGTCTTATTGTACCATTTCTGGACAGGTTCCCAGGAGGTTGAACGCCCTGGTTTTGGTGCAGATGTTTGTTGTTTTCTTTGTGGATGTTTCATATGCCGAAAGAGTATACAAATTAGAAGAGTAACTGAAAAGGAAAAAGATTCATTATGGTGGCGTGTGTCTGGATCTGACTCGCTTTGATTCAATGGGTTATTTGACAGATTAAAAAATATATCATAGGATTACGTAAATAGTCGCCCCAAAAAAGTGTTTTTTCAGGGGTGCAAGTATACACTGAATTACGTTTGAGACACGAGGTTGAGTCATGGTTTTTTCTATTGCTTTAGCAGGAGGTCTAGGGATGGCTACGCCTGAAGGTGCTCAAATGAAAATAGATACCCCTGCATTTCATGAAGGAAAAGTAATTCCTAAAAAATACACTTGCCAAGGTGTTGATTTGTCTCCTCCTTTGTTCTTTCATCATGCTCCTAAAGAAACGGTCTCATTTGCACTCATTGTCGATGATCCTGACGCCCCAAAAGGAGTTTTCGTTCATTGGGTTGCTTGGAATATTCCAGGGAATACCACGAGCTTGCCTGAAGGAGCCCAGCTATCTCATCAAGGAACGAACGACTTTGGGGAGATGGGCTATCGCGGTCCTTGTCCCCCAAAGGGTAAGCCTCACCGTTACTTTTTTAAGCTTTACGCCCTCGATGTTAACTTGTCGCTTCCTGAGGGAATCTCAAAAAAAAATTTAGAAAAAGCTATTGAAGGTCATGTGTTGGCTCAAGCCGAACTGATAGGGACCTTTCAAAGAGAAAAATAAAATCTTTTGAATGACGTTCTGTTTTGCCATGTAAGAAATCAGGTGCTCGTTTCTGTGATGAGCTTATTTTGGCTGCTTTTCGATTCAAATTGAGGGAATAATATCGATAAGAGTATATACTGGTTCCAGCTGAAAGTTGGACTTTCAAGCTAGCCAAAATTTCTCATTTTGAACTATGAGCAGTATATTATCCTTTTAAACGACCAAAATCAACGAACCCTTAATGATCCAAGAGGTCTAATGTCAAAACAACCTGTTATTTTGAAATCTGGGCGGGATAAGCCTATTCGCAATCGCCACCATTGGATTTTTTCCGGTGCTGTTGCAAGCATGCCTGAATTTGTTGACGGTGAATGTCTCCCTGTAGCCTCTTCGGAGGGAGAACCACTTGGAAGCGCTTATTTCAATCGAAAAGCGAAAATCGTCGGAAGAATGGTCTCTTTTGACACCAAAGCTCCAGCCGATGCTATCCGTTTCCATCTGGATGAAGCCTTGGCGTTGCGCCGTTTTCTTTTTGCTCAACAAGATACAAACGCGTGTCGCCTTGTCAATGCCGAGGGAGATTTGCTTCCGGGTCTTATCATCGATCGTTATAACGACGTTTTTGTTGTTCAAATATCAACCTTAGGAATGGAAAATCTCCGTCAGACGATTGTTGATTGGCTTGTCGAAAAATTAAACCCTCGTTGTATTTACGAAAAATCATTGATTCCAGCGCGTCAGGAAGAGGGGCTCAAAGATCATCAAGGATCACTTTTTGGTGGCGTCCCTGCCGATGCTGTTAATATTATGGAAAATGGGTTGCTGTTTTCCGTCTCTATATTACATGGTCAAAAAACAGGTTTTTTTCTAGACCATCGGGAGATGAGACTCATGTTGAGGGGACTAGCAAAAGGTAAAAGAGTGCTTAACTGCTTTGCCTACACCGGAGGATTCAGCATTTACGCCGCGGCTGGCGGAGCTTCTATTGTAGACACTGTTGACATCTCAGCAGCAGCGATTGAAATGGCAAAGAAGAATATGGCATTGAATAAATTGGAGTCCTCATCTCATGGGTTTTATGCGGCAGATGTTTTTCAATTTCTCAGAGAACATCCATTAGATTATGACATTGTGATCTTAGATCCTCCGGCTTTTGCTAAGAGGCAAAAAGATGTTGTTACAGCCTGTCGGGGGTATAAGGATATCAATAGGGTGGCCCTGCAAAAAATGCCGAAAGGGTCGTTGCTCCTAACGAGCTCCTGTTCCTATCATGTCGATGAGGATCTCTTCCAAACAGTGGTCTTTCAAGCGGCCGTCGAAGCTGGCAAAACGGTTAAGATCCTTGGACGCCATAGAATGGCGCCGGATCATCCGATCAATATTTGTCATCCGGAAAGCGATTATCTCAAAAGTCTTCTCCTCTTTGTGGAATAGATTAGACCTCTTGCATAATTCAGATTCTGTCGATTTTCGGGTTCTTTTGAATCGAAAATCGGCTAAAATAATTCCAAAAATCGACGAACCCTGAATTATGCAAGAGGTCTATTAGAAACTCACCTTACGCAAACCGAGCGACATTTGGGCTGAAGCGAAAGCTCTC
>JBAWZJ010000070.1:0-8983 GCA_037143085.1 Parachlamydiaceae bacterium
TTAGTAAAGCCGTCGGCGGCAATGAGGCTGGCGTTCTCTACGAAGGTGACCGCCGCTTCGATATCATCGTCCGTCTTTCTCCTAGCATACGAGAAAACCCTATTGCACTGGAAAATATTCCAATCCCCTTGCCTCAAGGCCGTACTGAAAGGAAAGGTTTGGCATTTGTCCCTTTAAAAGAGGTTGCAACTCTTATTGCAACTGAGGGATTAAATGAGATCAGCAGAGAAAACGGAAAACGTGTTGTCATCGTCCAAGCAAATGTTCGCGGTAACGACTTAGGTTCTTTTGTTTCAACAGCTAAACAACAGATCGAAGCCAAAGTTAAAATTCCCCCAGGATACTGGATTGAATGGGGCGGTCAGTTTGAAAATTTGATTTCAGCAAGAAACCACCTTCTCCTTGTTATTCCATTGTGTTTCGCTTTGATTTTCTTCCTTCTCTACTCCTCCCTACATTCAATAAAAGAATCTCTGATCGTTTTTTCAGGTGTTCCTTTAGCTCTTACTGGAGGAATTTTGGCTCTGTGGTTAAGGGATATGCCTTTTTCAGTATCTGCTGCCGTTGGCTTCATTGCCCTCTCAGGGATCGCTGTGCTTAATGGCCTGGTCATGCTGACTTATATCAATCAACTGACAGAAGAAGGACACCCGCTAGAAGAGTCGATCTTCACGGGGGCTCTGACGAGGCTGCGACCTGTCTTAATGACAGCCCTTGTCGCATCTTTGGGATTTGTTCCCATGGCTTTAGCTACAGGAACAGGAGCCGAAGTGCAGAAACCTCTGGCAACTGTAGTCATTGGCGGATTAATCACCTCGACGATGTTGACGTTATTTGTGCTACCAGCCCTCTGCCAATTGTTGTTGGGACATAAAGTGGCAAGACCGGTGTCTCGAGATACAATCGAAAATGTTTCGTAGTGCTCTCTTTGGAATTTTGCAGTTTTTTTTCGTTATCCTACATAGTGACAATATGAAAACATCTTCTTACGGTACATGGACTTCTCCGATCACCCCTGAAAAGATTGCTGAGGGATCTGTCGTGATCCAACACATGCTCCTCGATGGGGAAAATACCTATTGGAGCGAAATGCGTTCGGCAAATAAAGGACGCTCAACCATTGTCCGATGCGACGTTTCGGGCCGACTCGAAGAGGTAACCCCCCACGATTTCGATGTTCGAGCACTGGTCCACGAATATGGAGGGGGGAGTTTTGCTGTTGCTAGTGGTATCGTCTACGCTACAAATAGCAAAAATAATGCTTTGTATGTGTTTGAAAATGGAAAACCACCACGCCAACTTACTGAAGGGCAAGAAAAGATAGAATCGTCAGGTGGTCCTCATAAGTGGAAAGGAACACGATTTGCTGATATGCAAATCTCTCCTTATGGACTGTTTGCCGTTGCAGAACATCAAGAACCGGAACAACCGGTAGAAAACTTTATAGCCTTAATTGACACTAAAACTGGGAAATACAAGAAGATAACGAGCGGCGCGGACTTCTACGCCTCTCCATCGATCAGTCCCGACCATAAGAAACTCGCCTGGATCTGTTGGAATAATCCGCACATGCCCTGGGAAGAGTCAGAACTATGGATTGCCGATATCAATGCAGACGGAACCATCTCCCACAAAAAACAAATTGCAGGAAACCTACCGGAATCTATTCTTCAACCCCAATGGGACTCGGATGGGACTCTCTATTTTATTAGCGATCGGAGCAATGGATGGTGGAATCTTCATAGCTACTCTGACGGGACGATTAAACATATCTGTCCAATGGAGGCAGAAATTGGAGAACCTCTCTGGATACTTGGAAAGTCTATTTATGCGATTCTTAATGAAAAAATCTTCTTTGCCTACAACTCCTTGGGAAAATGGAAACTAGGAACTCTCGACAAAAAAACAAAAGAATGGAAAACGATTGATCGCCCTTCGGTGTATATCACTCAAATCCGCGCAGGAGCTCGGTCTGTCAGCTTTATCGAAGGATATCCAGACAAAGATGAAGCGATTATCCGGTTGGGAGATAATCTCTCAATCACCCTAAAAACGGCAGCTCAAGATGAAAAAGTAACGCAGGATTTTGTCAATTTACCCTCTTCAACCGCCTTTTTTACGATCATCCACTCGACTCCACCCATATTTGATTCAGGATATATCAGTAAACCGGAACATATTGAATTTCGCAGTGAAAATAGGACTGCTTATGGCTATTTCTACCCCCCATGCAACAAAGATTTTCAAGGCCCTGCAGGAGAAAAACCTCCCCTTATTGTGATGATCCATGGAGGCCCTACGGCTCAGGCTCGAAATACGTTAAACTTAAAGCACCAATATTGGACTAGCCGCGGATTTTCTATAATTGATGTGAATTATGGAGGAAGCACGGGCTACGGACGCCCCTACAGGCTATTGTTGAATCGTCATTGGGGAATCGTCGATGTCCAAGACTGCATCAATGGTGCACTCTACCTTGCGGATAAAGGGATGGTTGACAAAAACAATCTGTTCATTCGCGGAGGCAGTGCTGGAGGCTACACAACATTAGCTGCTTTAGCATCTACAAAGATCTTCAAAGGGGGCGCTAGTTACTACGGTGTTGCTGATATCACAGCTTTGGTGCACGACACCCACAAGTTCGAGGCTCACTATATCGACGGGCTCATCGGAAAATACCCGGAAGAAAAAGCCGTCTGGGAAACTCGCTCACCAATCAACTCTGTTAACAAAATATCTACGCCTCTTATCATTTTTCAAGGAGAAAACGACCCTATCGTTCCTAAAAATCAATCGATAATGATCTACGAAGCATTGAATGCAAAGGGCGTGCCGGTCGAGATATACATCTATCCAGAAGAGGGACATGGGTTCAAACAAGCAGCCAATGTTTGTCACTCTTTGACAAAGGAAGCGGAATTTTATCTAAAAACCCGACTTACCCAATAACTCCTACAACAGTTCGCTTTAGAATCATTGAGATAGCAAGACGTGTCAGATCGGTGATTTTAAGCGGACTGTTGCAGGATTTAGGGGCGCGAGTAGGGTTAACCCTCAAGGTTCTATGCGAAACCCTTGTTTGTCTTCAAATCGGGAGCTGCATATAAGGATGAAATCTATCAACACCCATATGCCAAAACCACCTAATGTGAGAATCATGAGAAGAGCTGTACCGATTTTTCCTACATAAAATCGATGTACTCCTAAAGTACCTAAAAGCAAACAAAACAATAGAGTTGCGATAAAGCTCTTGTCACTTTTTGTAGTTTCTTTAACAATCATTTAAGAACCTCCTATGATATGTTGAAGGGCTTTTTTTAAATCCGGATATTTAAATATATAATCTGCTATTTCTAATTTTTTAGGCTTGACGTGCGTGCTAGCAAGCAACACCTCATCTGCCATCTCTTTCCCAAAAATAAGTCTCAATACAAACGAAGGTACTGAAAAAAATGTTGGGCGGTGAAGCACCTCCCCCAAAATTTTCGTGAACACAGCGTTAGAGACCGCATTTGGAGAAACGACGTTAACAGCCCCTTTAAGCTCGACTTTTGTCAATGCAAACTGAATGATGGAAATCACATCATCGATGGAAACCCAACTAACAAACTGCTGACCATCCCCTAAGTTACCTCCAAGACCGAACCTAAATGCTGGCAACATCTTCCTTAGCGCTCCCCCTTTTGAGGACAAAACAACGCCAAAGCGTAGAAATACGGTCCTTATCCCCTTATCAATAGCTAATGCTGCTGCTTTTTCCCATTCGCAACAAACATGAGCTAGAAATCCCGGGCCACCTGAAGTTGCCTCTGAACATACTTCCTCTCCCCTATCTCCATAAAAACCAATTGCGGATGCATTGATTAAAACTTTTGGAGGTTGTGGTAAAAGACAAATAGCCTCGACAAGAACCTTAGTCCCCTTCACTCGGCTGTCCAAAATATTTTTCTTCCTTCTTTCAGTCCATCGTCCTTCAGCAACACCTTCTCCAGCAAAATTAATCACAGCATCAATGTCTCGAATCGACTCTGGATTCAAAATGCCATTTTCGGGATCCCAGAAAATGGCTTTATCCGACACTTTTTTCCGGTTGCGGACAAGAGTGATAACGTCGCACCCGGCTTTAACTAAATGCTGATGCAGTTCTGAACCGATTAGTCCTGAAGAACCAGTGATAAGTACTTTCATAAAACCTTTTTATAAATCACACGCATTAGGAGGCATCCAATGACGATCATGTCCCTCCCATTTTACATTGCATCCTATAGGATTAGTTACAGGATTGGAAATCTTTTTTCCCACCAAATGTTCTTCAATGGCATTTTCCAGATCCTTGACCGTTATTTTTGAAGGATCCCGAGGAGAGTCTACTCCTCTGCCTGTATATACCAGTTTACGATCCTTATCGAAAACATAGAAGTGAGGTGTTCGCAACGCTCCATACCTCAAAGCGACTTCTTGTGTTGAGTCGTGCAAATAGAGCCAAGGAAAATGATGTGTGTTCATTCTTTCAATCATATTTTCAAAAGAGTCGGCTTCAACTGTATTAGCGCTGTTGGCGTTGATTCCTACAAAGACGACATCTTTCGACTGAAAATGCTCTGCTGTTTTGCGGGTAATTTCATCGGAATTAATCACATAAGGGCAATGGTTACATGTAAAAAAAATAACGAGTATTTTCGTTTTATCGAAATCTCCCAATGCGTGATATTTTCCATCTGTCCCCCTGAGAGAAAAGTCTAGAGCTTTGTCACCGATTTTTAAGGTAAAATTATCCAAAGGAGATCACCCCTTTCAATCTTTTTTTGATGATTTGTTCATGTAAAAATCCTGGCTGATACGCAAAGCCTTCGTCACGTGATTGACTAGACATATGCGACTTGAAGATTTTATTTCCTTTGTGAAGAATTGTTACCCCTCGCCACGACCCAAAAATAATGTCTACCGACTTTAAAATCAGCAACCCCACTTTTTCAGGAAGTTTTCTAACGATAGGGAAAAGCTTTCCAAATAAAGGATCTTTTGGAGTTGTGTGAATGACTTTCATTTTATATAGGTTCGGCACAGACTTTGTATCTTGCAACACATCAAGGGCCTGTTGCGCCCAAAAAGCACAATTCTCTGAGGCTAACTGAAAGACGAGATATCCCTTGCTAGCCCTAATTAAATCCTCCCCTATCTTCTGCATAAGACGCTTTCCCTCATCCACCGAAAGGGGAATCGGATAACTAGCTTGTTGTCGTTGTAAATAAAAGAAATTTTCATCGGGATATGAGATTTTCCCTTTCACTGTATTGGCAAGAAAATAGAGAAGTTCTACGGTCGTTGCTGGAAATTTCTCTGCAAAGTTTCCAAATGGATAAATCCGATAGGTTCCTGACGGGGTAGGAATTGCTACTTCCAAAAATCCATGTTGTCCATTAAAATCCAAATCAGCTGTCTGTCTAGATGCCTTACCGCACACTAACCACTCCCCTTCAGCTAATTCAGTGTTATATTTTCTTTCTAAATCGGTTTTTGTTATTTCTTCTAAAACGGGTAACCCATTCCACCAATTCTCCTGAGACAAATCCACTCTATCATACTTTTTTGTTTGGTGGTTCCAGCGACCTATTTGGCTACAATTCCATACGTCTATTCCTGTGGAACCAAAAATTTCAAAATCTCCAAAGTCAGTATTTTTCTTAGCAAAAACATCAAATATTTGCTTTATCTTTACCTTCCATCCTTGATACATTTCAATGACTTTAGATTCGTCCATAATATTGATCCTCTCTACCCCCTTAACCGTATGAAATGGCAGGCTCAATATTTTTTCTTCTCCCCCCTCTTTACGTTCTTTTTTCTCAATTCGAAGAATATCCTCACCGAGGCGTCCAATTCGAGAAGCAAGAAAGACTGCTTTAAGATGATTTGTCATTGAAGGATATTGAATAAATTGACGCACTTCTCCGTTATCCCTTAAAGCCCAAACGAAAAAAGTTTTACGCAACCCCTTATCTCCAAGTAGGATTTTGGCAAACTTCGGGTATTTACAAACCTCAGCTATTTTTCTTTTATCTTTATCGGTTAAATTTTTATCAAAGAAAAGGGGGTGGTCACTTTTCCATTCAATGGCCAATCGAACAATCTTGTCTTGTAATAGGGGATCGATATCCACGGGATCAAATCCTCCATTAGAGGCTTCAATCCTGTAATTCAATCCGGCAACTCTTCTTGCTAGATGATTGAGCTGCTCGTGAGCTTTTATGGATTTATCTCCTTTTAATTGATGCTTTATTACATTGGCAGTCTTAACACACGAAGCAAAACAAGATTTTTGGTTTTCTATCTCATTTTTACTCCCATTAAAAACAACAACCTTTCGCTCAAGGGAATCGAGAAAGCGGCAAAATATTTTATTTTTATCTAGAGAAGAATTTTTCAAATGCAACAATTCAAAGAAAATTTTATCTAGACGGGAATGAACTGTTGGAGCCCCAATCTGCTGTTTATGAATCGAGGGCTGATAATCTAAATCATTAGCAAACCCGCCTAAAACGTACTGAATCTTCGACATCTTGAATCCTTATAAGTTTTAGAAGAAAATGGACATACTGAACGTTAGATTTTCGCGCAGCTAGAAATGCCAACTGTTGAATAACGTTCGGTATAAACACCAAATTGTAACATCAATAGAATTTTAAAGAACGTAAAAAACGTAAGTCTTGGATATACCGAACGTAATTTAAAATTTTAATTACATTCGATATTCCAAGACTTACTTTATCCGAGACGACTAGAATTTCACTTCAAGTTGAACTCCGCCACCCTGTGTCCAATATTGATTCCCTAATTGAGCATCATAATAAAGAGAGATATCAATCGAATCACAGCAGTTTTGGTAAGTCAGCGCTAGACTTGGAGCAAAGAGATTTCTCTCATAGTTCCACCCTTCGCCAGCAAAAGTGCAGACTGACCCTTCAAAGCTTGCACGATAATCTTTACTATAGAAAGGAGTTTGATTGATATAAGCTAATTTCAGCTTAGGAACAAATACCCCATTGCAAAAGCAACAAGTCGTTGTAAATAAAACCCCTAACTCCCCTTGGAAAAGAGATGCATTCTTAGTGTTTATCTCTAAATCCAAAATACCAGCTCCACATTCTGTATAACGACGCTCATGCAAATGAACATAATCAAAATTAACATAAGGGGTCCATTGGAAATTGAAGTCGCACGAATTCACCTGGTATCCAACTCCTATGTTGGCTAACCACTGATTTCCTTGGTGAGAGGCGTCAGCATTTCTGTCTATGGCTCCAAAATGAATATGACGTGTTGTCTTATATTTATTTTGTCCACCTAAGACTCCTACATTGACATAGAATCCTTCATCATTCCAACGACCATAAAGGCCGCCATAATAGCTATTAACATTCGCATTACCTGCAGCATCTTTCCAATGGAAATTGTCATGAGTATAGCTCACTGCACATCCCAAAACGAAATTGCTGGTTTGATAATCAGCTCCAATGGTTCCACCTAAAGTTGTATCGGTATAACCAAATTGCTGTCCGGAGCTATTCTGATTCTGATATTGCCCAACAGCATCAACCCAAACTGAAGTTTCTGGCCAAAAGCAAGGGTTGTGGTTCAATTCAATATCATCCAAGTGTCTTGTATATGTCGATCGAACAAGTGTTGCATTCACAAGCTGAGCTTGCGAAACCCCTGAGAATTGCGCCGGGCTCATTTGATTAAAGGCTATTCCTATATCGTCAAAACTAAGCGCCATTAACGCTGCGTTAACGGTAGATGCGTCTGTTCCTGGTAACGAAGAAATCGTGACGAAACAATCCGCTGCATCAGCCGCGTTTTCTGTTAAACCTATCGGTTCCAAAGGTAGAAATGTCAATTCTACATCTAGCGGATCGTAAGTTAACGTCATGAGGGCCGGAACTGTACTGGTCAATGAAGTAAAGACCCCACTAACACCGGTCGCCGTATCCACGATCGTATATGTTTCAGGTCCTGTGAAATTAAGATCTAATGGTGTCGCAATCACGGCTCCATTAACCACAGCAAATCCCGAAGCAATGATTTCATCGCTAGCTCCTAACGAATTAAGCTCTACAATATAATTGTTTGTAGATTCCAGATTTAAATTCGTCGTATGGATCGTACCGATCGAATTGCCCGGTGAAATCGTCCCAAGACTGAATAAGTTTCCATTCACTATTGCATTTCCTGAAAATGTGCCGTTAATATCAACGTTAACATCTCCAAGAACTGAGCCATTAAGTTTAAGGTTTCCGCCGTCAACCCAGGTTGGACCTGTATAGGTATTTGTTCCTGTAAGAACAACTAAACCACCGCCATTTTTTGTCACTCCCCCAACCGGAGATTGACTTGGTAGGTACCCATAACCAGATGCTGCTTCACTGTCGATAGGATTTGGTATTGTCACAGTTCCTTCTACATTAAAAACCAGCGCTGCGCCGGAACGTAAGAAAATGTCTTGACCATATGCAGAGCCATCAGTTCCTTCGTCACCTGTACCACCATCTGCGGTTCCACCGACTCCTGCTTGAACCGTATTTCCTGACAATGTAACACCATCAGTAATAATTAGGGTGCCGCCATCTTGAACAAAAACCCCACCACCAAGACCCGATCCACCGCCACCAGCACCAGGCCTACCTACACTAGGAGATCCACCATTGCCTCCGAGAGCATAAAAATCAAAGCCTCCATACCAGGCTCCACCACCACCTGCACCATATCCCCCATTTCCACCAAACTGTCCTCCGTTGAAGATACCAGTGTCAGGATGGTCATCAGTGCTACCGCCGCCGCCGCCGCCGCCGATAACGCCTCCATCTCCACCATTGCCTCTAAGTCCGCCACCGCCGCCGCCTGCGCCAAATCCATCACCGCCGTCCATATCGCCGCCGCCGCCGCCGCCTGCACCAAAAGCATGATCAACACCTATCCCATAACC
>JBAWZJ010000071.1:0-8902 GCA_037143085.1 Parachlamydiaceae bacterium
CATCGTCGTTGTGGCATACATAATGATAAAGAAAATGATCGAAGGCGACACCCACCCACGCATTTTTTCGTGCAACTCCCCTTCTGTCTTCATTAGAATATAGATTGTTCCGTGCATAAAGAATACCGCGACAGCAAGAAAACCTGTTAATACGGCATAGGGATCTAATAAATCAAAAAAAGTACCCGTGAATTCTTTTTGAGCATCCAGCGGGATACCACGGATCAGGTTACCAACAGTGACTCCTAGACCAAGAGCTATCACGAAACTGGCAAAACTAAACAACACATCCCACGTCCATCGCCACCATGCCATTGGCTGTTTACTACGTACTTCAATGGCAACGGCGCGGAAAATGATGCCTGTAAGAAGAAGCATGATAGGAATATAGAATGCAGAACATAATGTTGCATAAACATCAGGGAATCCGGCAAAAAGGGCACCACCGGCAGTAACAAGCCAAACTTCGTTGCCATCCCATACAGGACCTATCGAATTGAGCATTAGGCGCCGTTCTTCATCTTTTTTGGAAAACAGATGCAGCATTCCTACGCCGAGATCAAAACCATCAAGAATGGCATACCCGATCACTAGCACGACAAATATCGTAAACCAAACAAATTCCAATGCAGGCAAATAGCTCATTTATAAACCTCTTTCTTTATTCTAGAATATGGGCTCAAGCCATCAGTATCTATTGGTCCATGTTTAAATTTTTCATTCAAAAGGTAAATGAACACCAAGAATAAAAGGAAATACAAGATTGTAAACATAATCAATGATCCCAACACAGCACTTGCCGTCACAGATTTCGACAAGCCATCAGATATACGCAATAGGTTATAGACAATCCATGGATAACGCCCCATCTCTGCAGCAACCCACCCGGCCTGATTGGCTATTTGAGGAAAAAAGACGGATGCAACAAGGGCGCGCAAGACCCACTTATTAGAAAATAGAGACCCCTTATGCCATAAGTAAACGGCGACAATAGACAGGGCAAACATCAAAACCCACATCAAAATCATCAAATGATACATTTGAAAGACAACAGAAACATTTGGCCAATCTTTTTTCGGAACTTGATCGAGCCCCTTCACTTCTGCATCAGTAGCACCAAACGAAAGAAAGCTGAGCAAATGAGGAATCTTGACAGCATAATCTAATCGTTCTTCCTTCATGTTGACAATACCGAATAGAGTCAAAGGAGCTTCTTTCTGCGTATGGAATATTCCTTCGAGGGCTGCCAATTTTGCCGGTTGGTATTTAGCGACAACTTTACCTGAGCTATCGCCGGAAATAACCTGTAAAATACAGGCTGTCAGTCCAACAACTAACCCAATTTTTAATGAGCTTTTAGCAAAATCCAAATGACGTTTTTTCAAAAGATAATATGCAGCAACGCTAATAACTAAAAAAGCACCTGCTAACCAAGCCCCAATGACAGAATGGAGAAGCCGGTCGACTGAAGAGGGATTGAGTACCATTGCCCAAAAATCGGTGATTTCCGCTCTAGCCTTCAGCCCCTCACCAACAACATGAAATCCTGCAGGCGTTTGCATCCATGAATTAGCAACGATGATCCAGATGGCACTAAAATGAGCCCCTAGACACACCATTAGGGTTGAAAAAAAATGCATTTTCGGTCCCACACGATCCCAACCAAAAAGTAGGATAGCCAAGAAACCCGATTCTAAAAAGAACGCAAAGATCCCTTCAGCTGCTAGAGCACTACCAAACACGTCTCCTACATATCTCGAGTATGTGGCCCAGTTTGTTCCGAACTCAAATTCCATGACAATTCCCGTCGCAACCCCCATAGCAAATGTCAATGCAAAAACTTTTGTCCAAAACTTTGCCATTTGGAGATAAAAGGGATTTCTCGTTTTTAAATAAAACCCTTCGATGATGACGAGAATGAGTCCAAGACCAATGCTCAATGGAGGGTAAATATAGTGGAACATTATCGTTAGAGCAAATTGCACTCGAGAAAGAATTTCTACGTCCATAAAACCTTTGTTTTGTTATGATCTGGTATATACTGCTCATAGCTCAAAATGAGAATTTTGGCTGCTTCAAAGCTCCCGCGATTGAATAAATCGCGTCGAGGGTAATATTGCCAATATGACCCTCGACGCGATTTTTCAATCCCGGGGCTTTGAAGCAGCCAAAATTCTCATTTTGAGCTATGAGCAGTATATACCAAAAGGGAAGTTATGACAAAAGCCAAATTGATGGCGATCCTAAACACGACACCTGATTCTTATTATGATATCAGCCGTGCGGCAACCGCTGAAAAGGCTATAGGCCTCGCCCTCAAGCTAGAGAAAGAAGGTGCAGATATTCTCGATATTGGCGGTGAATCCACACGTCCTGGCGCTACTCCCGTAAGCGAGGAAGAAGAGCTCAAGCGCGTCATCCCTGTGATCAAAGAGTTAAAAGGATTGTTATCGATTCCTATTTCCATAGATACACGACGCCCCTCTGTCGCAGAAGCGGCCATTTCTGCGGGAGCCACAATGTTGAATGATGTCACAGGGTTTTCCCATCCCGATATGATTCGATTAGCACGCGACACCAATTACGATATTTGCGTAATGCACATGCATGGAACGCCAGAGACGATGCAGAAGGATGTGCCAAAATATTTAGGAGGTATCGTTCCTTACCTCATGAAGTGGTTTGAAGAAAAAATAAAAAAACTCATCGCTGAAGGAGTGCAGCAAGAGAAGATTATTCTAGATCCCGGCATTGGTTTTGGAAAAACCGTTGCCGATAATTTGGAAATTATACACAATCTACACTTGTTTAAGAAGTTAGGGTTTAGAATACTTTTTGGAGCCTCTCGAAAATCGTTTCTAAGCAGAATATTGAACCAACAAACTGCGGAGCTTTTAGCCCCTACACTAGCGGTCAACACCTTAGCGCTCAACCAAAGTGTCGACATATTACGCGTACACGATGTGAAAGAGCATCGAGCAGTTATAGACTTTATGAATGTGTATCATACCAATGTAGATTAACATGCATTTTTTTCAGTTCATGGTCCCGGGGTTAGAGATTTTGATCTTGTCGATCATTATGTACTACCTATTGTCTTTTTTTTGGAGCACTCGCGCCATGGACCTGGTTTTCGGTTTATTTGCTTTCCTGCTTCTTTATTCTGTTTCCCGCTGGTTTCACCTTCCCGTATTACAGGGTTTACTTTTGTACTTTGTTAACGGTGCCGTCATAGCTTTGATTATTATTTTCCAGCCTGAACTTCGTTTAGCCCTTTCGCGGCTCAGTTTGAAAGGAAAAAAATATAGAGAGATCACAGAGTTTGATAAGTTTCTTGACACGATCGCTCATTCGATTTATCGGATGTCTGAAAAACGGGTTGGAGCTCTTGTTGTTTTAGAAAACCAAGACTCTCTAGATGAGTTTGCAAACAAGGCTGTCATCTTGCAAGCTCTATTTTCTCCCGAGCTCTTGGAGTCGATTTTTGTTACCACAACACCTTTGCATGATGGAGCCGTCATCATTCGTGGAACGACTATCCTTTCAGCGGCAACGATCCTCCCGTTAGCCGATGATAGCTCCCAGTTGTCTAAATCGATGGGCACACGCCACCGAGCTGGATTGGGAATCAGTCAAATGACAGATGCATTGATCATTGTTGTTTCTGAAGAAACAGGTAAGGTTTCGATTGCGCGCGATGGAATCATGACGAGAGGAGTTAAAATCGACCGTTTCAGAGGAATCATCAGAAGTGTTTTCAACCCTCCGAAATCGAGAATAGAATCACATTTTGATATAACGAACATGATTCAAAAATTGGCATTTCTAGCGCGCCAAAACCCCGGGGATCGAAGATCGTAGGAAATCTGAAAAAATGGAATCAATGATTAGCAAAATATTACTACACAATTGGCAAAGAAAACTCGTGGCACTGCTGACGGCTATTGTCATTTGGTTTTTTGTTAACAGCTCAATGAATGAAACGGTGACAATTCCCAACATTACCGTACGAGTGATTAACCTTCCTGCAGACAAAACAATTCAAGGTTTACTGCCAAACGGGATCCTTAGTCGCCGAATAGCGTTAACGCTAAGCGGTAGTAAGGATGTTGTTGCTGATTTAGAACCAGGCGATTTAGAAGTGTTATTAGATGCTTCGATGGCAGAAAGTAATGAGTGGGTCGTCGTTGTATCAAAAAAGAACCTGATTAGCCTAAACCCATCGATAGATCTAGCAAGGAACATTAGACAGGTTTATCACAGCGAGTTTGTTATTAGGTTAAGCAGATTAATTACAGCAAAAATTCCAATCATCATCGGCCCTCCGACAGGAATCTCTCCTCAAGGATATGAAATTTTAGATATTTGGCCTCAACGGTTAATGCAATCTGTCAGTGGCGCTGAAGAAGATATCCATTGGCTTGCAGATGAAGGATTGGAAATCAACTTTGATTTATCGGAGATTTCAAAGATCGAACTCGATACATTAAAGAGTTCGAAGAGAAGCGATGAAGTAAGTTTTCCGGTACCTGCAAAATGGAAAAAAGTAGCTATTCCCTTTCGTTCGAATATCGTCGAAGATTTCAATGATCCCGAAGCTCAGAATTTACGAATCGACTTTTTAAGAAAAGACCTCATACCTCTAGATAAAGAGATTCCTATCCGCATTTTCTATCCATTAGTCGATCTTGATAAAGTGAATCCTCAATCATACTCTTTAGCATTAAATGATGAAATTCAAAGCAAATTGGGTGTTCCCTTCTTCTCTAAACATCTCTATGTTGCGGAAGTTAGCCGTCTTTTTGTGGACGTCGTTCGCAACTCAATAGAGATTGTAATTGTTGCAGCGCCAAAGAACCAACGAAAGGTGTTACCTTGGAGCATTCAATTTATCCAGCCGCGCCACCTAGAAGACACGTATGTATCCTATTTCATAGCTAGCACCTCGAATTCTAAAGGAATTAAGGACGTACTCCCAAAAGAAAAAGAAGAGTTGCTGAGAAAACGATTCCGCGACTACATGCAACGGATGACATTATTTTTGACAGATGAAAAGAAGTTGCACCTTAAAAACACCATTGAAGGCGACCAAATTAAAGTCGTAGCGTATTAAAGCCTTAGGTCTATTCATGCCAGCAGAGCGTTATTATTACCCAGAGAAAATTGAAGAAAACACCTTAATCATATTTAAGGACCAAGAGTTTCACCATCTAGCTAATGTCATGAGGACACGTATAGGAGAAGATGTTGAAATCATTAACGGCCTTGGGCAACTTGGCACAGCTGTAGTCAAATCTCTAGAGAAGAAGCAAGCCACACTTACCGTTAAGACAGTTTTTACTGAAGCAGTCCCGACTAAAGCTCTCATCCTAGCGCAAGGGATTCCCCGTTTTACAAGACTCGAATATATCATGGAAAAATGTACCGAACTAGGAATGTCGGAGATTTGGTTATTCCCTGCCGCGCGAAGTGAAAAGAAAGACCTTTCTCCTAACCAGATGGAACGCTTAGAAACAATCGCTATTGCAGCAATGAAACAATGCGGTAGATTGTATATTCCTAAAATCTTTCTTAAGCCACCTCTTAAGCATTGGTCTACCCTTCCGATAGAAGCGAGTTTTTTTGGAGACGTCAGATCCGAAGCACCAAAACTTGGAAAAATAACAAGTGATGTTGTATTTTTTGTCGGGCCTGAAAGCGGTTTTACTGATGAAGAAATTGAGAAAATGGAGGCACTTCATGCTAAGGGTGTAGCGCTCCATCCGAATATTTTAAGAACAGACACTGCCGCTATTGCAGCCTTGGCTATTATTTCTTACAGCACAACACCTTTATAGATCAGAGCTTTTTCCGGATCAAGAGTGACAAGTTGCCCTTCCTTCAGAGTGCGCAAAGCGCCATCAGCGCGAACGATCGTCGTTTTTTTACGCTCTTTAGCTACCTGTAAAGCAAATTTTTCCGAATCGGCATCATCGATATGATTTTGTAAAATAATTCCAGCAGATTCATTAATAAGGGGTAAATATGAAGGATCGCATTTTGCCAGCAAAATAAGCTGACCGCGCACTTCGTAAGGTTGTTTTATTTCAGAAGAAAGAACGATTGAAACCTTGCCGTGAATGCGTTCACCAACACCACTTTCTCCACGGACTAAAACATCACCGATACTTTCGACAACCATCGTGTTTGTTGTGCCGGAGACACCGAAAGGAGATCCAGCAGTCACAATGACAAGATCCCCATTGCTGACAATTTTTTCTTTTAATGCATATGAACTAACGACATTAAACGCTTCACTGAAAGATCGACACTCTTTTTCGAGGATCGGAGTCACACCCCAATTCAGCACCATTTGATTATAACATCGTTCATTCGACGTCATGGCGATAATCGGAATTTCTGGTCTTAGACGAGCCAAAAGACGCGCTGTAGTACCACTGGAGGTAAAAGCAAAAATAGCCTTAGCATTTGAGCTATACGCCGTTTTGACTGCAGCCAAAGTTAAAGCGGAAGGAACATCATGATAGATCAATTTTGCATGAAAATCAAAGAAGTTGCGGTAGTCAAAATCTTGTTCAGCTTCCATGACAACGCTGCGCATTACCTGCACAGCTTTAAGCGGGTATTTTCCTACAGCAGTTTCTCCTGACAGCATGACAGCCGTTGTACTATCGTATATAGCATTAGCCACATCGGAAACCTCAGCACGCGTTGGACGTGGGTTATTGATCATGGATTCAAGCATTTGCGTTGCCGTTACCGAAGGCTTACCAGCAAGGTAGCATTTACGAATCATCATTTTTTGTAACTTAGGAACGTGACTTAGAGGAACTTCAACCCCTAAATCCCCTCTAGCAATCATAATTCCGTCTGCAACCTGGATGATGCTATCAAAATTCTGCACCCCTTCGCTATTTTCGATTTTGGCAATAATTTGGATATCACCACATTTTTCTTCTTCAAGAAGACGTCTGATCGCAAGCACATGCTCTGCCGAACGAACAAAAGAAGCAGCAATCAAGTCTATTCCATTACGGCAGCCGAACTGAATGTCAGCCACATCTTTTTCTGTAAACGCTGGCAAACTGAGAGATGCGTTGGGAATATTGACCCCTTTCCCAGACCTAACAACACCACCATTTTCAATTTCGACAACAACACCATCCGCAGCTATTTCAACAACACGAGAGCTGATATACCCATCATCGAACAGTATGCGCATATCAGGTTTTACTTCGTCTAGGACTGAAGGAGGAGTAATCGCAACGCGGAATGCATCACCAACGATATTTTCTCGTACGAGGAGCCATCGGGCCCCTGTTTCTAAATACACTTCACCGTTGTTTATTGCTCTTAGTCTTATTTCAGGACCTTTCGTATCGAGCATGATAGCAAGAGGAATTTTCAATTCTTTGCGAACTTCTTTGATGATTTTGATAACCTTCAGATGTTCCTCGTGAGTGCCGTGACTGAAATTTAAACGAGCGATGTTCATACCCACAGAAGCTAGGGCTTTGATCTGTTCATATGAATTAACAGCAGGACCGATAGTGCAAATAATTTTTGTTCGAATCATAATCCCCTATATGTTATATACCGAACGTAATTCAAAATTTGGCGCTTCTAACTGCACGAAAATACCTAAGGTTTTGGCGCGCTAACAACGCCAATTTTTCAATCACGTTCGGCATGTGGCTTCAAGATAGCGAAAAACCATTAAAAATGCGAGATCTCATGTATTATCGACTCCTTGTTACAATGTTTTGTCTATTATTACTCCCTTTGACCGTTGGAGCGGAAGTTCAGCAGGTGACGATCCGCTGGACCAGCCTCCTTTGCAAGGACTCTTGTGTCAAACTCTTAGACCAACAGCTTAAAAAAATTTCCGGAATAAAAGACGTGAGCATTGATCAACAGGCGGGACAAGCAGTGTTAACCTGGAAACCGAACGCTCCATTTCTATTTACTTCCATTAATTCTGCAATGCATATGGTAGGAATATCGATGAGAGATATTCGGATTCGTGTTCAAGGGAGCATTCGTCATTCAGGAAGCACTATATTTATTGTCTCTGAAGGCGATAACACCCGTTTCGAACTTGTTAGTCCTGTGACTCCGAATTCTAAAGGACAGACATCGGAGTATAATTATAGCAATCGGAAGCTTTCACCAGATCTTATGAAGCAGTTACTCGACGCAGAGAAAAATAGATTGAAAGCAACAATAGAAGGACCTGTTTTCATGCCAGAACGAATGACGGTTCCGACTCAGATCGTCGTTGATAAACTTGATTTTGCTGAGACACCAAAGACAAAATAAGTCCACGCTCATAGAAATGGTCTTTCTAATAGATAACCCCTTATATGATTCAAAAGTTGGCATTTTTAGCACGCCAAAGCCCCGAGATTGAAAAATCGCGGGAGCTTTCAAGCTAGCCAAAAATTCCAACTTTTAGCTGGAACCAGTATATATCACGAAACAGGTATAATGTTTTCAAAATTTAATGTTAAAAACAATAAAAACATTGACTTATATCAAAAAAAATTATACACTTTTATTCTTTAAAACCCCGTTTATTATAAACATTCACCCCTGTTTAAGGAGAGAGTATGGCTGCACTTTCTGATATCGTCCTCTACCGTCCCTTGGAAGATTCTTTCGAAATAGGTATTAAAACGAATCTATCATCTTACCAACCATCTATATTCAACGAGTCTTTAGAAAACTATATTCAAAAAAAAACAATTAAGAACGCCTCTTCAAACGTCAAGAAGCCAGAAATATACAAAACCGGAAAAGCAAACAAATACAAAACCGAATACGAAGCATTGCTAGAAAAGAAAATTCAAAGCATTTTACCTTCAGTTTTTTCATTATACAAAAATTGTTTATCGGGAAGCCC
>JBAWZJ010000072.1:0-8740 GCA_037143085.1 Parachlamydiaceae bacterium
TTTATTCAGATAGTTACGATATACCTAGGTACAATTTTCACGGGAAATGAGGTTTTTATGCCACAACAAAGCCTTGTTGATTTTGTAAAAGCTTTAGAAAAAGCCGGGATGCTTGTTCGCATCAAAGAAGAAAAGCGCGTAGATGAGCTGCCAAAGGTCATGGAAGATAATCCTTTAAAGGCTGTGCTTGTTGAAAAAATCAAAGATTGTGAATTTCAGTTTTTAGCCAATGCCTACTCAAATCAAGATCAGTATGCCTGGGCAATGAACTGCAAGAAAACAGAAACAGGATTTAAAATAGCCGCTGCAGCGAAAGGACGTGTTAAGCCTAACATTGTAAAAACAGCACCTTGCAAAGAGGTGATTCTTTTGGGAGATGCTGTTGACCTAACGAAACTCCCCTTATTTCTTCATCACGATCGAGATGGCCACGCTTATACTGACGATAATTTACTTATCAGTAAAAATCCAGATACCGGAGTCTACGATTGGGGTATTTATCGTAGTATGTTTCGGACAAAAAATGAAAAAACATTCGATATGACCTGCACTTCTCATCGTCAACGCTTACATGCTCAACAAGCAGCTGCAAAAGGGAAAAACCTCGAAATGGCTGTTGTTATTGGCGGACCTATTGTCGATAAACTTGCTGCACTGCAGGGAGCCACTGATGATGTAGACGATTTTGAAGTTTTAGGAAGTTTTTATGGTCATCCAGCAGATTTAGTCAAATGTGAAACTATCGATGTGCTTGTACCGGCAAACGCTGAAATTGTATTAGAATGCGAGTTAATGGATGTTGAAGGATGGATTCACGATGAGGGGCCATTTGGCGAATTTACAGGAATGTATGGAGGCGGCCTCAAACATAATATCCGCGCCGTTGTAAAAGCTATGACTTACCGAAAAGGTGGTATTTATCAATATGCAACGATCGGCTGTAGCCATCCTTGGTATACCGACAACATGATACAGTTACCGGCTATTGAAGCCGATCTATTCCACGCTATCGCACAGGCTGGAATTGATGTTTTGGAAGTTCGTTCAGACTGTGGCGGACTATCGAATATGGCTTATGCCAAAATTCGTGTTGGCGGAGCTGGCGATGCGAAACAGGCGTTAGGCATTATGTTAACAGGCTCAAAACAGGGACTGCCAAAGCTTGCGTGGGTTTTCGATGAGGACGTTGATATATGGAATGATGATGCCATCAAATGGGCTATGGCCTTTCGATATATGCCACATCGCGATACTGTAATGATCAATGCATGTAACACAATGACTGTGGATCCTAAAATTGCTGATTTTGATCCCCCAGGTACCGCATCAAAGATTGGCTTTGATTGCACAATTCCACTTGGACCTGGCTACAATCGTGATGATTTTGATCGCAGCGCTGCCGTTGTTCTTGGCGATCCGCCAGCGAATGTTGTGATTATGGATGAGGGTGAACTCACAGATAAGATGACAGATTTTATCAAAAAAGCACCACGTTCATGGAGAGAAATTTTGGTTGAATATCATGGTCAGCCTTATCCGGTAATTTACCGGGCATTTGGCAATCTTCGGCATTTATTGGGACGAGTTAATAAGGAACCGTGGTTTAAATACACCTTCTCTGATAGCAATTTTGCTAAAGCACCGGTAACAACCTCTTCTAGCAATTTTGATCCGCGACATACATCTTAGGAAGGAGAGCCTTTTGCAAGAAGTTATTTTTTTTGTTTATTACAAAATCCCGTTTTCGCTCCACGATCAGAGTTTGCAACAGATAACTAAATTTTATAGAGGGGTTTTGCAAAAATATCCTGGCGTGACGTGTGAACTTATGCAGAGACCTGATATTTCGAGCGATGGTATTGAAGTTTGGCTTGAGACCTATCGTGGAGTCAAAAAAGATATTTCGCAAGAATTCATTACATTTTTAAATAAAGAGGCATTGGCGCAAGAAATACCAGCGCCAAGAAAAACAGAAGTTTTTACCCCTCTTTCGAATTAAGGCAAATCTATGAGTATTGATTGTGTAAAAAGAGTTGTCGTGGGAATCTCAGGTGCTTCTGGCATCATTTATGGAATACGCTTACTTGAGAAATTGAAAGAAGCGAATATTGAAACCCACTTAGTCATGTCTGAATCTGCCCGTATAACACTTGCTGTTGAAACAGCTTTATCGCTAGATGATGTACATAATCTTGCCAATTATGTTTATAGCCCCAAAAATATTGGTGCTGCAATTTCTTCAGGCTCCTTTAAAACGATGGGGATGGTTGTCGCTCCGTGTTCTATCCGTTCACTAAGTGAAATAGCGACAGGAATTACCTCTAGCTTGTTAACTAGAGCTGCTGATGTCGTGCTTAAGGAACGACGCAGGCTCGTACTATTGGTAAGAGAGACGCCTCTTCATGCGGGTCATCTCCGTTCAATGATGCAAGCCACAGAAAATGGGGCGATCGTGATGCCCCCTGTTCCAGCGTTCTATCAAAAACCTCTAACCGTCGATGATATTATTAATCACACAATTTGTAGGTGTTTAGACTTATTTGAGATTAATGATGAACATTTTCAACGTTGGGAAGGGTTGACCGTTGATCGGGAAAAATCCTTTCAAAAAGATGTCGCGCCAGCATTATCCCTAACGTGATTCAAACTCTTTTTCAGAAATCATTAGGCCTCCTACGTAATTCAGGTTCTGTCAATTTAATGTGCTTATTAATAACGTCTAGAAACAAGGAAAATATTAAAAGCCCGTTCGTTGCGCTCACGCAAGGCGCAGCGAACGAGTGTTTAAGACTCTCAATCGTTTTAGGAACGTTGATTTACCTCTGCGCCTACAACAATCGAAGGCTTTCCCTCTTGTATCGTTAGAGAAACGGATATATTACCCGTGATAAATTCTAAAAACGGCTTCCACTCAACTAAATTGGTACTCAGGATCAATTCTTGCAGCACAACTCTTGCATAGACAACCTGTTGTATTTCTATATCTCCAAAGCTTGCTTGACTTGCCAACAGATTAATTAAATCACCCTTTAAAAATAGAGTGATAGGCAATGTAGTCTGTGCCGAAAATTCAACTGCCACATCTGGACGCATCCCTAGCATAATTTCATTCAAATCATTCTCTGATAAGCCTGAAATATTAATCACGTTTAAGTTTTGAGGAGAACTTTCCCACCCCTTCGAATTGATCAAAAAATCCGCTGAAGCAGCAAAAGCTGACCCACAAATCACCAGTAAAGCAAATGATACCATAAAAAGTTTTCTCATACATACTCCAGTTACTACACTTGTAGTATTTAATGTTAAAAAAATTCACCCTAGAAGATCCAAAACCTTCCTAAAAAAACAACAAAAAAAGCAATCCCAACAGCCAAACAAGTAAGGCTAACACGTACTTTTTTAAAACGAATAGCCGCAGGATATAAAATTATGCTAACCCGTTTCAGAGTAGTATTTTTTGTAAAATGATGTACAAAAATCCGATCAGGAGTACTTACCGAATACTTTGCAGATTTACAAAGAGCCGAAGCCAAATCAACCGAATCCACTCCATATGTTTTGGAATGAAGATCACACCCCATCTCTTGCCCTTCTTCAATACGATAACGCAACCACTTTGTAGGTACCCACCAAAAAATACTCTCTATAAAATCTAAAATTAAACGCACCAAACTGTCTTTATAACGAACATGTTCTATTTCATGAGCCAAAACAGCTTCGTATTCTTTCCTGGAAAGTTCTTTTGACAAACGCTCTGGGATATAAATAACCAAAGAAATTAATCCTGCAACAAAAGGAGAGCCCGTGAGCGTGGGAAATGTAAGAACCTGAACACCACGTTTTTCAACACAAGAAGATAGAACAGAATTGCGCATTTTTCTATATAGAGGCTTAGATTTTTTTGCTAACGACTCAAGAGCTATTAGAGAACCATAATATAGAAATAATCTTCTAACGACAAAAACTGCTGTGAAACAGATAAACAATAAAGAGAAAATATTCAATATCACAGGGTGGATGGTATAACCGATAACGTCCGCAAGAGTAAATGTCAGATCACCAGATACCGTCAATTGAATGCACGAATTGATCGGCCACAACAGCCGATCTTTGACATAGTTTATCCAACCAAACAGTATCGAAAGAGTCCTTGTCCCCTCTTCGCAATTTAAGGGATTAACCCCTTGTGCGTATGACCATCTTGAGAAATCATATAAAAATAAATCTAACGGAAGTTTAAAGATCGGAATCATTCTTAACGCTGCTGCAACACGTCCTTGAGGAAGTCTGAATAGAAAAATTATCCCCTCAACCAAAAAAGCAACTGTAAAAAATGCGAGAAGACTGTTTAGGAAAACATTTAAAATGAAAAAGGAAGCTTTATCCATGTTTTTTTTCAAGCCTCCGTTTCCGAACAATCTTTTCGATCTCCTCTAAATCTTTATCCGAGATTTCGCCGTCAGCTTCCAATAGGTAACTCACCATGGCCGTCGACTTACCTCCAAAAATTTTATCTTGAATACGTTTTAATATACTTTTAGAGGAAGATTCATTTTGTGAAACAATCCAATACACATATTGTTTCCCTTCTTTTTCCCTCATCAACTCACCTTTCTCGGCCATGCGACTCATCACTGTCATGACAGTTGTATAACTACCTGGACTCCCGAGGCCTTCATAAACATCGCGAACTGTCCCCCGCCCCAACTTTCGAATGATCTTAAAAATCGATAATTCAAGTTCGCCAAAACCAAGCTTAGTCATTGTTTAAACCTCTATGTGTATATCTTCTCGCAACAATATACTACGACTGTAGTATTTGAGTCAATAATTTTTCTTTTTTTTCTTGGAGAGGGAATAGTAACGCCGCTCAGACTATAAAATTTCGGCTGCTTTATAAATCAATATGCTTTATACCGAACATTCCAAGAGGTTTTTAATGAGAAATTTTGACTTTGAATCTGTTATGATAAAAAACAACCAAGATCGACAAAAAGAGGATTTTTTTTCAGATCTTAAGAGTAGCATCAACAAAAAAATTCCCCAAGGGGTCATTCTAGAAAAATTATCCCAAAAAGCCGATGCTCGGGGCTCTTTTGTTGAGATCTTCCGTGAAACATGGAGCACTGCGATTAATCCAGTGCAATGGAATATCATAAAATCTCACGCTAACTGTTTTCGAGGGGTCCACGTTCATATTAAACACGATGATTACCTCGTTCCTTTAAGCGGAAAGACTTTGATAGGATTACAAGATCTTAGAATTAAATCCCCGACATACGGAATAGGATGCGTTGTAGAACTGAATGGAGAAGATCCTGCACGACTTACAATCCCTCCCGGTGTCGCGCATGCATTCTACTGCACTGATACCTCTACTCTTATCCATGCTGTTTCCGAATATTGGGATCCGCACGATGAATTACGATGTCATTGGCAATCTCCTGAACTTAAAATACCATGGACAATAGAAAATGCAATCGTTTCAGAATGTGATGCCAATGCCCCCTCTTTTAAACAACTGGTCGACACCTTAAAGCCTTGGCAAGACACTTTATTGTAAATTTTATTCCAGGTATTTTGAACAGGCGGTTTCCAAGCCTCCATTCACCCGAAGAGCATTTTTTTTCAAACACTACCTCATTTTTATTCCACCCATGAATACTCTTTATCAATAATTGTTTGTATGCGTTCTCTAACCATAGAGGATCTTTTATATTTTCAAACCACATCTTCGATTCCTCTCCCCTTTTTTCATCACTTACATTTGTACGTAATCGACTTGGGAAACAAAAAACCGAAGGAAATAGACTGCTTCTAGGGCAACATTTTGGATGGGAAAGAAATTGTTGCAGCATGTACAGATCTGTGGATACAGGAAAAGGTGTTGTTCTCCACCCAAAAGGCAGTTCTCTATATAATTTCAGCGTATGTCCCATGGTTGACAAAGGGATGCGACTTAGTCCGCTAAGGTGTAAATTTTTATAAAAAGGGATGGAGAGATCGACGTTAAGAATATCCATTTGATTGTTCTGATCAACAATTATAGGGAGAACATTTCCTACATTCCCTTCTTGCAAAATCTCAGAGAGATTCTCGAGGTGATTGGGTAACCAAAGATCGTCATCAGACAAATAGGCAACAATATCTCCTTTAGCTTCATTGAGCGCTTGATGTCGATAAATTTCTCCATGACGGGGCCCCTTAAGATGATCAAAAAATCGAACCCGCTTATCTCTTTTTGAAAATTCTTTCATCAAGTGCCGCGTGTCATCCTGCACACCATCTCCTATGACAAAAATTTCGACATCTTGAATCGTCTGTTCAAGCGCGCTTTTGAGCGTGTATTTCAACGTGTTGCTGTGATTATGTGTTGGTATAATAATTGTAGCTTTCAATTTAGCCTCCTAAAAGCGACGCAATTCTGCAATAGTTTCTACAATTTTAGCACCATCTAATGCACTACTCTTTGGACAAGGCCCCCCTTTGAGATAACTCAAAAAAGCCTTTAGTTCACGCAATAGCGGTTGCTCGGAAGAAATTGGAAGCCACCTCTCCTCAGATTCGGAACTATCAGTAGACTCCATAAGCAATTGAATGCGCGCATCATCAAAATCATACAAGCTGGCAATCCCTTTCTCGCAATGAATGCGCACCAGACGTTGCTTTTTTGCAGACCTTGCTGATACTTCAAAAATGACCCAGGGCTTCTCTCCCAAAAAACCTGTCATACTGATAAAGCTATCGCCATCCTTTTCTGAGCTTGCTGTACGCGGTGGTGGTATATAACCCAAAATTTCTAAAACGATGCTCAGATCGTGTGGAGCCAACGTCCAAACACAATCAATATCATCTTGAGAATTTCCCCAACCCACACGTTTGAGAGAAATTCCGAGAAGAGATCCCAATATGCCAGAATGCACTATTTGAGCCAACGCTTCAACGCCGGGATGATATCTCCATTTATCCATAACAAACAGCTTATTTTTTGCGATAGAAGCTAAATATAAAGCTTCTTTAATATCTGTCGTAAGCGGTTTTTCAACAAAAACCGGAATATTCAATGGAAGAAGTTGTTTAATAACTTCAGCATGATAGCATGTCGGTGTAGCAACGATAGCGCCATCGATAGATCCAACCTCATCGAGCGATTCAACAGCAGCAAGAGCTCCCATTTTTGGGGAGGCTTCTCGACTGTGAATCGAAGGATCGACAACAACAACTTTACACTCTAAAGAAATGAGGTCTCTGAGAATATTGAGACCCCATCTTCCACATCCAATCAAAGCGACTAACGGTTTCATATCTTTACTATTCCTAACACCTATTTTGAATCATAATGTAAAGAATAGAATATATCTTTTGGCGAAATATCTATATAAAAATGGCTACCCAAAAGTCCGTAGACTTTTATTTAGATTATCACCCTTGACCTATCAGACATTCGGATTGTTTCTGCTTTCGCTTATCATCCCAGGAAAGATGTTAAACAGTCTTCTCAAGCACCTTTCAGTGAAGCAATATCGATTACAAAGCGATACTTCACATCGCTCTTAAGCATCCGTTCATACGCTTCATTAATTTTTTGTATCGGAATGATTTCGACATCTGACGTGATGTGATGCTTCGCACAAAAATCTAACATCTCCTGCGTTTCCTTGATTCCTCCTATCAAAGACCCTCCAAGCTGCCTTCTTCTGAAAATCAAGTTTGTGACCGAAGGTGAAGGGTGTGGTGCAGGAGGAGCTCCAAGAAGGCACATTGTCCCATCAAGCTTAAGAAGTTCAAGGAAAGCATCCAAATTATGCGGTGCTGAAACAGTGTCGAGGATGAAATCGAAACGGTTTACCTGTTTTTTCATTTCATCTTTATTTTTTGAGATCACAACTTCATCAGCACCCAACCGTTTGGCATCTTCAACCTTTCCTTCCGATGTTGTAAACAATACAACACGAGCTCCCATGGCATGAGCAAGCTTAATTGCCATATGCCCAAGCCCGCCCAACCCCACAATCCCAACGGTACTTCCTTTTCCCACCTTCCAATGACGTAAAGGAGAATACGTTGTAATTCCAGCACAAAGGAGCGGAGCAACCCCTGGATAATCTTTCTCTTTAAATTCTTTTGGGACGTGAAGAACAAATTTTTGGTCGGCGACAATCTGCGTTGAATACCCTCCATGCGTAGCCGTATGGTCGTGTTTATCGAAGCTGTTATAGGTAAAAACAGGTCCTTTGTCACAATACTGCTCTAAGTGTTCACGACATCCGGGACAAGAGCCACAAGAATCTACCATGCAACCGATAGCAACAACATCCCCTTCTTTAAATCCTTTGACATCTTTTCCTATATGGAGAACTTTTCCGACAATTTCGTGGCCTGGAACCACAGGATACGTAGTGCCTTTCCATTCATTCCTAGCTGTATGTAGATCTGAGTGACAAACGCCGCAAAAAAGGATCTCGATCTGAACATCATCCGGACGTAAATTGCGTCTTTCAAATTGAAATGGAACAAGAGGCGTTGTCGCTTGATGGGCTGCATATCCGACGACTTTATTCATAAGACACTCCTTTTGATATTATACCGAACGTCACTCTAAAGTTGGCATTTCTAGCTGCGCGAAAATCCCCGCAGATCGAACATCGTAAATTGGTCAGTATTATCAATACGAACCAATTTACGATGTTCGATCTCCGGGGTTTTGGCGCGCTAGAAACGCCAACTTTTGAATGACGTT